>JACQIF010000080.1 GCA_016198635.1 Candidatus Aenigmatarchaeota archaeon | reverse complement strand
TATCGCATCGTCCAGTTCCAGAGCCATCTTGTTGGCCGGAACGCGAACCTCGTCTTCTATCTCCAGTACTTTGTACATCTACCGAGCACCTCTTATGCCTCTGCGAGGTAGATTCAAAACTTTCATGACTTTCATTGAAGTTTTGTACATACTATCACCAGTCCCACAACTGCCCTTAGTCGGAAACCAAAAAGAGCGTATCAAAGTTCGCGGAGAAGGTATTTAAGCGTTAATTCCAAGGTTACACCGAGGAGAGAAAAACGAAAGCTACGTTCGTACAGCCGCATAACGATGATGCTATAATAGGGGCGGGAGGTATCCTGCTCCAGCTCAAGGCCGCCGGTTGGGACGTCTCGTATATCTACATGACCGACGGCAGGCACGGAGGAAACCTTCCTCCAGAGACCATCAAGAAGATGCGTGCCAAGGAAGCCGCGGACGAAAGAGAGTTCTTGGGCATAACGGACTTCCATGACTTCGATATAGAGGACGGCAAACTGAGTGCGCTCGACAAAAAGAGCAAAGCCCGAGTCGTGGAAAAGATTGCCGGTTTGGTAAGCTCCTCAGACGTAGTTTTTATTCCGACATCAGCAGAAGCCCATCCAGACCACCGGGCTACATACGAACTAGCCCACCATGCCGTCAGAAGCGCCAAGACGCCCCTGGAAGTCAACTATCTTGTTTGGTTATTCCCATTCTACCTCCATGACCCGCGTAAGATTGAAAAGGTTCTCAAGGTCGACATAGACAAACAGTTCTCCAGGAAGCAGGAAGGCATACGCCGTCACGCCTCGCAGGTCGAGTGGGGCAGATATGACGAAATTATAGACCATGTGAACAGATACTTCTCCTTGATATACTCGGCGTACAAACCTAGAGGAGGCGACCACGTAGAGATACTAGGTGTCCCGCGTGTGAACAAGAACTACGAGTCTTTCGTTAAGGCGCTACAGAATGTAGAGGACGTTACGACAGTATTCCACGGTAGAAGTGGACAGCAGATAAAGGCCTAACCCTCCTGCGCCTCGAACCTTCGTTTGTACAGGCCCATCGCCCTTTCGACAGCACGCCTCGCCTCGTCAGCGCCCAGCCACTCGTCTATGCGCAGGACGCGGCTCTGCTCGCGGAACAGCGATTCGTAGAACTGCCGCACCTCTTCCAGGACGTGCGGGTTCACGCCGCTCACGTCGTTGACGTCTACCATCGTCGCATCCTTCGCCGGCGCGCAAATTACGCTGTCGGCGCGCACGCCGTCCAGCGTCATGCGCAGCAGCGCAACTGGCCTGATGTCCACGACGGTGCGCCGCACTGTCGGCGAAGAACTCAATATTATCACGTCCAGCGGCGCGCTTCCGTCCGTGTACGTGCGCGGAATGAAACCAATGTCCCCCGGAGGCCTGAATGGGGTGTGTATAACGTGCGTAAGAACGAAAAAGTCGCTGTGCGCATGGTAAGCGTATATGTTAACAGAGTCTTTTGGCGTGACGACGACTGCGTTCACGACCCGCGGGGATTCGCGTCCCGCCTCCAGTTCCTTCCAAAGATCCATTCACGTCCCCTCAAGTTCTAGGCGGTTCTTGCCCTTTAACGTAACGAGCGCAACGCCGCGCTTGTGTAGTGCGTCTTGAAGAGTCCGGTCCTGCGTGGCTACGATGGCGTTGCCTTTAATCGCAGCAGTCACTATCGCTTCGTCGGCCTGCCCCTCTTCATGAAGAACACGCACGCCTTTCTTCTCGATAAGCTGCAGTGCCATTGAAGCCGCGCGCGCGTCCTTGGTGCGCCCTTTGGACAGTCCCTTGAGTTCTTGAACGACGGAGTCCAGAGTTATCAGCTCGTGCTTGCCCTGAAGAACTCGTTCAAGTTCGGTAAAGATGTCGACACCGAACTGCCCAGGTATCATCAGAAAGTTAGCATCGAGCAAGACGCGCATAAATAGAATTGGGGTCATTGAAATGTATAAATACGTTAGGCTGGATGTAACCACATGGGACACGAAAAGTGCAATCATGAAGGACCTTGTATTGTGAAGGTGGAGTGGGATCAGGGTTCAAAAAAGGATTCGATGGGGAAACACGACGGGCTCGCTTTCGCTTCATATAGCGGAGCCATCGCAGATTTTGTGGATGAAAATGAAGAGAAAGGTTTAACATACCCGCCAAACTTCGCAGCAGTGAGTCCGCCTAGTTACAGTTTCCGCAAACTAAAGTAATAACAGACAGGCGGCAAAAGCCTACTTATGATTTGAAGACGGAGTTTAATTATGAACAACAAAAAACTGATTATCTTCGATCTTGATGGCACGCTCTCTGTCAGCAAGACCCCAATGGACAAGGAGATGTCCGAGCTGCTCGTGGCGCTGCTGCGCAAGAAGGATGTCGCTGTCATCTCCGGCGGCTCTTACGCACAGTTTGAGAAGCAGTTCCTGAAGAGCCTGGACTGCCCGCACGAGCTTCTGAAACGCCTGCATCTTTTCCCGACGTGCTCGACAAGTTTCTACCGTTACCAGAACGGCTGGAAGAACATCTATCAGGAAACCTTGGCACCTGAAGAGAAAAAGAAGATAGTGGATGCGTTTACGAAGGCGTTGCCCGAGGCTGCGTACGTTAAGCCAGAAACCCCCTACGGAGATATATTGGAAGATCGAGACACGCAGATTACGTTCTCTGGACTCGGTCAGCAGGCGCCGATAGAACTCAAGGAGAAGTGGGATCCAGACCACAAGAAGCGCCTCTACATAAAAGGGTTCTTGGACGGCTATCTGCCACAGTTTGAAGTTACTGTAGCAGGAACGACATCCATAGACGTGACGCGCAAAGGCATAGACAAGGCTTATGGCATCGCGCAGATGGTCAAGCACTTGCGCATCCGCAAGGAAGAGATGCTTTTCGTCGGCGACGCGCTCTTCGAGGGCGGAAACGACTATCCTGTGCGCGCGACGGGCGTGGAGTGTGTGCAAGTCGCGAACCCAGAGGAGACGAAACGCCTCATCCGTTCTTTAATTTCCTGAGAAACTTCTCCACCTTCTTCACGTCTTCGGGCTTACCAAAGTCTATCCAGTAGTCCTTCAGTTTGTAAAATCCGCATTTGCCTTGCGCGGCCAGCGCGTTTATCGCGTCTGTGAGTTCGTACTCGCCGCGCGGCGACAACTTTATGCGCACGAGTTCGTCGAATATCTCCGGCGTGAACTTGTAGAGGCCTGTGTTTATCATCCTGCTTGGCGGGTCCTTCGGTTTTTCAACGATGGAGTCGAGTCGCGTGCCTGCCACGACAAGAACGCCATAGAGAGACGGGTTGTCGACCTCGAAGCCTGCGACGACGTTCTGTTTTGCATATGCGACTGTTTTGATGTCACGGGGCGAGTATAGATTGTCGCCCATCAGCGCCACGAACGGTTCGTTACCCACGAACTCCTGGGCGGCGAGAACTGCGTGTCCTGTGCCCTTCGCACCTCGCTGGTCTATGGTAACGACATCGGGGTACTTTTCGCTAAGGTAGCTTTCCAGAACGTCTTTCCTGTACGAGACGACGAACGCTATCTCGGTTATTCCTGCCTTTTGAAGCGACTCTATTATGTAATCGACAAAAGGCCTGCCGTCGACGAGAATCATGTGCTTGGGCTTGTCCGCTGTGAGCGGCAGCATACGGGTGCCGCGTCCTGCGGCCAGTACAATGCATTTCATTTTAATATCCCCTTGACGTGCTCGACTGCATTAGCGAGCGTGTCGAATTCGGCATCCGCGAGGTCTGCATTCACCTTTCGTATGAGTTCCGTGCGGGCGATTCTTATAAGGTATACGCGCACGCCTGTCTTTTTCGCATACTCCCTGAAACCCACGAACTCCTTTGGCTTGTCGTCGAAGTGGAATATTATATCCGGCTTCATGGGAGCGGCGCTTGCCATTTTCCCTATATGCTTGGCCGATTTCTCTTCTACAGCCATGACATAGTCTACGTCTGCGTCAAGACCGCTCCACCGGATCTTTTTCCTCTGCCAATCAGCGTCCCCTTTGGAGAAAATGGCCACAACGCCAAGCATCTTCAGCTTTTTTATTGAGCTACCGACGTCAGTAAAAACGGCGTGAGGCATCCGCTTTGCGAATGCGTCTTCGTATGCCTGTATACCCCCTTTCAAATTCTTTTGGCCGCCCATTACCATTCTTAAATGTTTTTCCGGATTAAAAACACCGTTGCTCTTCTTGATCTCTTGGTACGCTCTTTCGAAGAGTGCGGGATCGATGTGCAGCTTACTGCAAATGGTTTCTTGGGCAAGGCGAAGAGTGCCGTTCGTGTCAACTAATGTGTCGTCAAAATCCAGGCTGAAGAGGGCTTTCATTATAATCCCGTTGTTCCCGTGAAGAGGAATATTCAGACGTATATGAAACCATTCTCAGCGCGTCAGGACCCTCATAGAGTCCTGTATCACAGGCCGCCTATCACGTTTCATAAACCTCTGTAACTCTTCAATAGAACGCGGCTCTTTGCCAGCGGCGTGCAGTGCGCCGAGCGCGTTGGCCATCCTTAGGCTCTCTACAGTGTCCGCACCG
>JACQIF010000005.1 GCA_016198635.1 Candidatus Aenigmatarchaeota archaeon | reverse complement strand
GTCTTGCCGTGGTCGACGTGGCCGACGAGCCCGATGTTGACTTCTGGGATAAGACGCGGGTCGTTGGCGTCTTGTTTAGATTTAATGGCGACCTTACTCACCCCTTCTTTTCTTCGGGCTTTGCCTGTTCAGAAACGGTATTCTTGAACTTCTCCTTGGGCGGCTTCGGCGTGATGCCCCACAGTTCGTGTACCGCACGTTCGCCTGCAGTAACCACCTTCAGGTTCACCTGCACGATAAGTTCTGATATTGTGTTGCCGCGCACGGACTTGCGCTTGCGGACGCCGCTCTGTACTGCATTGTATCCGGTGCCGTCTGACAGAAGTATGCGCCTGCGGGCGAGTCCCGGCACGTCTTTGCGCATCGGAAAGCCCTCCTTGTCCGAGCCCCCTGTTATCTCTAGCTGGTATCCGTTCAGTCCGATAAGCGCCCCATCTACTTTGTCGCCTAATTTCATCCCGACCAACGAAGGCGCGTCTATGTCTTTTTGGAACGCTTTTCCGTCTTTTGCAGAAACTACTGTTCTAAACATTCTTTATCACCCACCCAGCTACGCTCGTGCACGAGTATCAAAACCGGGTATAGAGAGTCAGAGAGGAAGGTATATAAACACTTATTTGGGCGGCTGGCCTATTGGATATTATGCGCCGCCTAGAACGTCACGCCGTTCGCGAACACAACAGCCTCTGGTACTGGAAACAGGCCAAAAACCCGTTAGTTGTTACAAAAAATGTAGTTCTGATGAAACTGGCCAAAATTATACCCCCAGGAATAAGAAACCCATGCTACAGGCTCATGGGGATCAAAATAGGAAAATACGCAAGGGTGGGAATGGACGCGACGATGGACATATTCTTCCCGGAACTAATAGAGATAGGAGACGAAACAATAATCGGCGCGAACGCTATGATTCTCACGCACGAGTTCCTGCAGAAGGAGTGGAGGCGCGGACGCGTTCGCATCGGACGGCGTTGCATGATAGGCGCAAACAGTACGATACTCGCAGGCGTCACTATAGGAGACGGCGCGTCCGTATCGGCGGCGACGCTCGTTGACCGTGATGTCCCGGCGCACGCGCGTGCGTATGGCAACCCGATGGTAGTAGAGAGGATAAAGAAATGAAGACAGAGCGGAATTTCCTGTCGCAGTTCGCCAAGAACAAGGCGCTTGCCGCATTGCTGATTCTCGTAAACCTGGCAGGCGTGGCCTTCGGCCTATACTACTATTCTGGGCAACTGCTCGATACGCCGCGTCACCTTTGGGCGTTCGTTCCTGACTCGCCGACCGCAGTTATGCTGTTCGCGTCGTTTCTATTCCTCTACACATTCAAGAAATACCAGCATCCTGCGCTGAACCTCCTGACGGCATTATACCTTGTAAAGACCGGTCTCTGGTCCGTTTTCGTCCTGTTCCTGTTCTGGCCCTCCTACTTTGTCCTTAATGCAGCGTTCTCAGCGACGTTGATTTTGCTTCATCTGGGGATGGTGCTTGAGGCGTTCGTAATAGCAAGCGTCTGGAAAGGACGCGTGCGTGCGAAACACGCGGCGCTCGTGATGGGATGGTTCCTCTTGGGTGACTTCATGGACTATGTTATGGGGACTGTTCCGTATCCCATCCCATTCATAGGCGGGTCTTACCTCAACGCCCTCGCAGCGGAAAGCGTGCTCGCTACGATAACGATTTCCCTATGTTTCTATAGAAAATTCGGCGATAGACGAACTTTACATCTGTTTAGTCCGGAGGCGCAAAAATCTAATAAACGTCTTTTATAAAGGCTATATGCCCTCTCTAAAATATGGCATCCGAAACGACCACGCAGATTTCTATTCCTAAAAGAGAATATTTAAGTAGGCCAAGGAATCGAGAGGAGTTCAAGGATCCGCTCAGAAGAAACAATCTCCATATGAATTTCGTGGAGCATCACGTGGAACGGCAAAGTAGGCCGCACGTCATTCATCTAAAAACCAATCATCCATCTCTCTATAGGAGCGCCGTGCAGGCTGTCGTTGAAGGGCAGTATGACCACCCGGTTCTCTACGACGCTGCGTTGGTTATGGAAGATTTTGTAATGGCTTCTGGTGACGATCCAGGCATTGTCTATAGATAGTCTTGGTTCTCATAAGGATTAGTATTCTTTAAAACTCGAGGGTTTTAAATAGATTTCTTCTGGCTTACCGTTGGGTTGCACTATGCACTATGGCAAGATTGTTGTAAGACCGATGCCTGATGACGCAATGGTCTTGCTGACAAGACATCGAGGAACGGCAATAGTATACTCCCCGCTTTCACAAGATGGTATGAATGATGTAGCGAAGAAACACGGTCTTGTCACAGGAGCTGATGGCTCCCTTGTATTCGCAAAAAGCGCCGTTTCAAGCAACAGATTCTACAACATAATCGATGATGAGATAGGAGGTTCTTCCAAGAAGTTTAAGCCTTTGGTGACTAGGAACAGAGAAGACCAGCGGGAGGTTGGCTACGCCATTATGGCAGACTCGTCCACATTGTGGAAGACCGACGACGTCTTCAGCGACCTCGACGTTTTGGATCAGGCGTACCGCGCGCTGGGCATGGGCAGATACTCCCCACAGGCTCTGGTTGAACGAGGGACTGCGGTGCAGGCGTTTATGAGAGAGTTGCCGCAGAACCGCGTAGAAGAGCTCATGGTAGATGGCCAAAGATTCGATGGCTACGCAATTCCAGGCCACGGTCTTTCGGACTTCATAGAACCTGCTTGGGACAGAGGCTATGCAACATTCATATCGCCAAAGCCAGTTGATATCCGTCCATTCATGCGCCGTAAGAGTGTTGGAGTAAAACTCAACTCATTCAAGTCAGTCGTCCCGCAAATCGATGCGCCCGGGCGATACATCTTCAACACGCGGAACCTCGGTGTTGCCGAAGGGGCGCAGGGAGTTATCGAAGCCCACCTTAAATCGTCCGGGCACATGGTCTACCACATTCTCTTGAAGAAGAAAGGCGGAACCGGTAGCTTCACTCTCAAAAACAACGGAATCGACTACATAGAGTGACGTCAAGCGTGCTGCGCGGCCTCTAGCATGGAAACTATGTTCCAGACGAACGTCCGCGTGTGCATAGGGATGTTCGGGTCGTTAGAGACCTCGTCGAGAAGCGATATGCACGTGTTCAAACGCACCGAGAGATCTTCCTTTTCATCCTTGAGCGCAAGCACGCACTCTTCGCAGGAAGACTTGATGTTTTTCGGGACTCCACGGTCGTTCATTATCTGCTCGAGAGCCTGAATTATAGGTTCCGTATCCATCCCTTACCACCGCGCAAACTTTCATTGTTCGTACCTGTGCAAAACAATATTCCCTCTATAGGAGCAAAAGGTATATAAAGCGCTGGTTCAGGCGCACAAAAAGGATACTTTCCAAAACTTTTTAATCCTAGATTTCTTTTGCGCCTGTTCCCAATTTCTTCTCTAGGAGTTTCAGCATCTGAGCGAACGTTGCCTTGATGTTCTCCGGCTTCGTTCCGTTCGCCGAAGCGGCGGCGTCGTGCCCGCCTGCAGAACCGCCGATGAGCGCTTCGCAAGGCCTGAAGACATCGGTCGCAAGGTTTATGCGTTCGCGAAGCTTCCAGTTCATGCGCCCGGAGATGCGCACTGCGCCGTCACGGGGCACGGCCACGATAGCGATGTCCGCCCCAAGCTTAAGGAAAGAGCGTGCGACAGCAGCCTCGAAAGAGCCTACCGTCGAGAATGCGATGAGCGTATCGCCTATCGCGTAGGCCCGGAGACGCTGCGTCGACTTGAGTATAGCGATGCGTTCGGAGAGTTCTGTTTCCGTGCCCAGCGTGTCGAGAATCTCGTGGTATTTTTTACCCGAGATCTGCAGAAGTTCAATTAGCAGCTGGAATATCTCTATATCCGCGAATCGCAGGTACGCTGTGTCGCCTACGATTCCGGCGATGAGCAGTGTTGCCATTTCAGGGGTAGGCTTCACTTCCAGTTCTTTCAGAATCTTGTACACGAGTTGCGTGCAGGAACGGGATGTCGAATCTACGAACGCTGCATGCGCCCGTTCGGCGAGGGCGCCTGGTTGGTGATGATCTATAACGATGAGCTTTGCGTAGTCCAGCGTTATCGGCATCAGCTGTTCAGGCGAAGCCGCATCTATCGTAACTATCGTATCGTACGCGCTCACATCTGGGTCTATAACGACGTCATGCCCTTCGATCGCCCGCCGCGCCCCTTTGCTGACGCTCTCTGCCGCACCTACCATCACGTCCGCCCCGCGCGACTGCAATACCTCTTTCAACACGAGCGCCGGGCATACGGAGTCAAGGTCGGCGTTGTGGTGAGTGAGTATCGCCACGCGCTTCGCCTTCTTCAGCTCGTTGACTACTTCCTGCAGAGGCATGTATGCACGTAGACGCGTTGGTTATAAAAATAGCTAAATGTCGTAGCGGTAAGCCACAAATGCAGCCATTATGAACAGCATCGCGACAGCATACGCGTTCAACTCGGGCGCTGCCAGAGGGCCGAAGCCTGCGTTCATGTCGACGACGTCTATGTCTATCGCCTTGAGGCTCTGTTTCGTCGAGTTCGTCAGTGAGAATCCCGTCAGCGCCAGCACAGGCCTGTCCCGTTTTGCGAACGTCGATGATTTTCTCCATCCCACTATCTCAACAAAGACCTTTGTGGCGTTAACCTCGGGCGTTAGCTCTATGTTGTCTATCTTGTGCGGCTGCGGTCCAAGCGTGCTGTCGCAATCCCCAAGCCCACCAACGCACGTGAAGGCGAAGTCTGTCCAGTCGTTCTTCGGGACGAGCGTCCCTTCAACCCGTATCTTGTCACGGATGTTGCCTTGATTGACGATTGTCATGAAGAAGCCGTTTGGCTCTCCCATATTGAGGGTAATCGCATCAGGCGACTCGACAGAAACACCTATCGACGCTTCCACGAAGAGGCGCAGTTCGCCTTGTTGCTGTGCCTGCGCGTCCTGCGGGAGGAAAGCGAACAGCAAAATCAGCAAAATCAGTTTGCGCATATGGTTCTTTGCCTCTGGTCGATATAAATATGGTGTGCAGATGCACGCGCATTTATAGGTCGGGTTTCAAAGGTGGCGTATGGCCATATCGTTGGGCAAGCGCATTCACGCCGCGAAGGCTAAGGCAACTGAATCGCCGGACGTAACGATCGCAGGCTGGGTAAAGAGCGTGCGTCTCGTAGGAAAACTGGCGTTCGTCATACTGCGCGACCGCAGCGGAACGATTCAACTGACATTCAAGACCGAGACGCCAAACTTCGAGGCGCTGAAGACGCTACAGGCGGAAAGCGTCATAGCTGCGGCAGGCGATGTCGTAAAAGGCAAGGTCAAGTCAGGCGAGAACGAGCTGCTCGTGAAAGAATGGACCATGCTGTCGCCTGCTGAAACGCCGCTCCCGATAGATGTCTGGGGTAACACGCCGACTGCACTGGACAAGAGACTGGACTGGAGGAGCGTAGACTTACGCGAACCTAAAAACCAGACGGTATTCAAAATCCAATCCACACTTGTGTATTCGGCTATAGACTATCTTACCAAGGAAGGCTTCACGATAGTCTTCACGCCAAGTCTCATGGGGGTTCCTTCAGAAAGCGGCTCAGAGATGTTTGAGGTGCCCTACTTCAAGAAGAAAGCGTTCCTGCGCCAAGACCCGCAGCTGCATAGGCAGCTCACGATAATCGGCGGTGTTGAAAAACTCGTTGACGTCGGTCCGAGCTGGCGTGCCGAACTCAGTCACACCCATCATCATCTATGCGAACATAGGACTATCGCTGTCGAGCAGGCGTTTGTAGGAGACGAACAGGATGTTATGAGGCTTGAAGAGAATCTGATTGTTGAGATGTTGAAAAGCGTAAAAAAGAACTGCAATGAAGAACTGAAGATTCTGGGCAAGGAAATCATCGTGCCAGAGACGCCGTTCCCGGAACTGCGCTACCCGGAGATATATGACATTTTGGCCAAGCTTTGGAAGAAGATTACATACGGAAAGGAACACGACAGGGAATCGGAAGGGCTTCTCGGTCAGTACGTCCAGAAGAAGTACGGTCACCAGTTCTACTGGATAAACCGCTTCCCCTTTGCGGTGAAACCATTCTATGTGATGCGTGTTGACGAGACTCCCGAGTGGGCGCGTAGCGTTGATTTAATGTTCAAAGGCATCGAATTGAGTTCGGGAGGGCAGCGCGAGCATCGCTACGAGAAGCTTATGGAACAGGTTCGTGAAAAAGGCATCAGTCCATCCTCTGTCGAATGGTTCACCAAGTTCTTCCGTTATGGGGCGCCTCCGCACGGCGGTTTCGCCATAGGCGTCGAACGCATAACAGCGCAACTTTTGGATCTGGAAGACATTCGTGAGGCCGTGCTCTTCACGAGAGACCCGGAGAGACTCGTCCCCTAAATCAGCGCCTTCAGGTAAAACAAAGGCGACGCAAGCGTCTCTTTGGCTTCCGGGTTCAGGAGGCTCGTCCCTACCAAGTCACGTAGCGCCTTCTTTTTACTTGCTTTGCCGATGACCATATTCAACAGGAACTTGTAACGGCCGAGTTTCTGCAGTTTGTAGGAGAGTTTCATCTCGGAGCCGAGCTCGCGGTAGACGCGATCCTCGTACTCCTTGAGCGCGCTGGCTGTGAAGTTGTTGTTT
Organism: Candidatus Aenigmatarchaeota archaeon; assembly: GCA_016198635.1. Lineage (GTDB taxonomy): Archaea > Aenigmatarchaeota > Aenigmatarchaeia > PWEA01 > JACQIF01 > JACQIF01. The sequence goes on along the minus strand of JACQIF010000005.1, from coordinate 2,357 downwards.
GTGAATGCGTTCTGTATTGTTGTCGCGGCCATTCTGGCGCTTGCCATCGCATTGCCTATGCCTTCCCCGGAGAACGGGTCTATCAGGCCGGCCGCGTCCCCGATGAGAACGAATCCATCGCCGTGGATCTTCCTGTATTTGGAGCCCACGGGAAGGTTCCACCCTTTTACAGGGCTTATCATCTTGGCATCCTTGAAGCGTTCACTGAACATCGGGTTGTTCTTGATTACCTCGAACATCAGGCTTTCGAGCGACTTGCCCCTGTATTTTTTCTGGTAGTCGTGGATGACCATCCCTATGCCGACGTTTGCCTTTCCATCTTCTATAGGAAATATCCAGAAGTAGCCCGGGATCGCCTCGTCAACGAAGTGCAACTCTATCTTATCCTTCATTCCTGATACGCCTTCGTAGTATGCGCGTATCGCCACGAGCGTATGCTTCGGGTCTGCCTCGAGAAGACCGAGGCTCTTCGACACAGGTGAGAGCGCGCCGTCCGCCCCAACGACTACCTTTGCGCGGACAGTCACTTTATCCTTGGAGCCTTTCTGTACGCCCTCGATGCCTATAGCGCGCTCGCCTTCCTTGACGACGCCCGCGACAGAAAACTCTTCCACAACATCGCAGAACTTCTTGGCATGCTGGAACAGCACGTTGTCAAAAACTTCACGTCGTGAAACGTAGCCGGCCGGACCCTCTCCGGGTTTCTGGCTTTCTATTTCCAATATTTTGCCGTTTGGAGACGAGAATATCACGCCGTTCATCTGTGAGTGAGGAGCCTCCTCCAGTTCTCCTATAATGCCTATCTCCTTGAGGATAGCCTTTGATTTTCCGCTTATGCCGTCGCCGCATGTCTTGTCGCGGGGGAAACGGGCCTTGTCCACGAGCAGTACGTCGCGGCCGGCTTGGGCTAGGAGAGTGGCACACGTGGAGCCGCCGGGCCCACCGCCTACTACAACGACATCGTAAGAGTCTTTCATATCAACACTTCCCGAAGTTGAAATAAAATAGCATTTAAAGGTTTGCATGCCCCGCGCGGTCGCATATTCTATTTAATGTTCAACCTCTGTTTCAGCGATGTCACCATAAGAGGCAGTAGTACGGTCGCATCGCCTTCTACCGTCACGTGTCGAGCGTCCGCTTTTATCTTGCCCCACGAGACCGCCTCGCGGGTTCGCGCACCGGACAGCGAACCGTCCCATTCTGGTGCGCTCGTAATCTGGACGGCGTAATCCAGCCCGCCACGGAACTGGTTCCACCATATCGTGTGGTGCTTGGAGATGCCCCCGCCTACCATAAGGGCCGCTGTTTTTTTGGCTGCGTTAACGAGCGCATCGAGCTCGCTTTCATCTTTCATCACATTGACGTTAAAGTCCTTATGCCCGTCCTGCCAGAAGAGCCACAGTTGGTAGCCGAATGCGCCGTCTGTGGGACCCGGAACAAAGACAGGAATATTGTTCCTCCATGCCCAGTATATGACGGATTCGTCGGCTTTGGTCTCGTTCTTTATCGCCTTGCCTACGTGCGCGATAAGCTCGCGCGTGGAGAAGTCGCGCACGCCGCCTTCGTAGAGTCTTTTGAAAATAGGCTGCAGCTTCTGTTCCAGAACGATGCCGTACGAATCATTAGGCACGAAGACGTTGCCCAGACGATTAATGCCTTCGCGGTGCAGCGCTGCGTCGTCGGCGTCAAACGAACCATGATAGTAGTCTTCCCATAACCGCGCGAGGTCGTGGTCCAGCGTGCCGCACGTAGTTATGATGGCGTCGACGAGCTTGTGCTTCACGAGATCGCGCAAGACGCCGCGCGTGCCTGTCGCGACGATCGCCGCGGGGAAAGACAGGAATGCCATGCAGCCTTCGTTGTGCGCGCGTTCCATAACGTCCGTAGCGTCGGCCAGCTTCGTGGCGGTGAAGCCGCCTGCGTCGCTGAACTGCTTGATGAGGTCATTAACTGTATTTGCGTCCCTTATGTCTTTCACAGGTTTCATGGAAGAAGGCTCTTGTGCCAACTATTTAAAGAGTCTATATTTGCTGAAGCTTTGTACGCAAAGCTCTACTTGCGACATTTTCGAACCGACGTTCGAAAAGTTCGTACCGTGTACGAACATGCCGGAAAGCTTCAAAACAGCCTGAATCCCTTGACCTCTTCCAAGCCCGTGCCTGTTATCGTAAACTGTATCTGTGTTCCTTCAGCCAACGAGCGGTGCTTGCGCAGCACGGCCAAACGTTTGCCTTTGTCGTCGAGTTTCAACAGCTCTACGAGGCATTTGGACCAGTAGCGCGCGACGTCCCGCGAGACCAGTTCCACGCGATCGCGCTGGTCGAACTCGCTGTATATCTGGTTCGTTATCAGTATCG
>JACQIF010000073.1 GCA_016198635.1 Candidatus Aenigmatarchaeota archaeon | reverse complement strand
TGCACGCTGTACGTGGTGAGAAGGTCTTTTAGGACGCGCTGCTCGGCAACTATCCTGACGTTCGGCGCGGAGCACTCGGTGGCGCGAACGCTTTTGTCGAAGGCTATGCACGGGGCCTCGTCTGTGTCCGTGGACACGAACTGCAGTTGGATCGGGTTTCCTAAATTGTTCTTAACGATAGGGGCGAGGTTTGCGTGCGCATCAAGAAACGCGGCGAATCCCTGTGCGTAGACTCCTAACCTGGTGTAGTCTGGTTGCAGTGCGGAGCGCGCGTCATCCCTGTAGATAACATATTTTCCGTTGGAAAACACCTCGGTTAAATCATTCTTAAATGTCTTTACGTACTCATCGAGCCGCGTGTTGCTCTGCACTATATACGCAACCTGCGGGTCTTTCTGGAGAGTGGCCAGCAGGAAGAATCCTTTGTCCCCTTGTATAGGGTAGCCACCGCCCATGTTGCTGACGAGCCAGCTGTGCACGTCCGACGGGTCATACAGCACAACGTCACGCACGCCAACTGTTTTCTGCAAGAACCGCATCGTTTCGACGTCTTGTTCTTCGAGGGTGAACCCTATCCTGTCGTGGTAGCTCCAGTATGCGTTGACAGAGATCGCAACAATTACCAGTGGCAACAGTACGATGATGCGTTTGTCATTTATCCTTTCGACAAAATAGTGCGCTGACAGCAACGCAGCCGAGACCAGGAAAAATTGCAGCACGCGGCTGGGCTGGAACAATACGCCCTCGAACGGTGTGCCCCCGAAGAAACCGAGGAAGTAGGACTGGCTCACCGCAACTATCAGAAGGAGAATGCCAATGACAAACTTCCTGTTCACGTCCATGCGACTCTTGTAAACGCTCCAGCCGCCCAGCAGCATCAGCGCGAATGCTATCAGTACTGGATTCACGAGCAGCGGCGCTGCGACGAGCGAGATGGGGTTGTCTCCTCCTATGACCTCTTTGAATGCTCCGTAGAGGTCGAAGTACGCGCGCGGGACTACGTACGAAAAGAACGGGGCTGCGACGGCTGCGGCCACGAGAACAACGCGCATGAACTCCTTCCACACGGTAACGTTGCGCTTTTCGTGCCACAGGAGCAGGAAGTAGATGAAAGCTGCTGCGCCACCTATAACGAAAGAGTTGTGCGTAATGGCGTAAAGGCCTAAAGTGACGCCGCCGAGCGTAAAGCGTCTGCTAACGAGGAAGTACGAAACGCCGACGAAAAACACCATCGAGACCATGTTAGGCACAAGCATCGACAGGCCGCTCAACACCTGCGACGTCTTGACCCAGAGCGCCACAGAGAAGAATGCCGCGAGCAGCGCCTTGTGCTTGTCCTTAAACACAGCAAGCGCGAGATGGTAGAAAGCTACGGGGTACATAACAGCGAACGCGAACGACACGAGATGCATGCTTGTCTCGATTGAAAGTCCCGCACGTACGAGTAACGCCGCCATCACATGGAAAAGCTTCGGGTATGTGTCGTATGCGACGTTCGCGAGGTCGCGCGATATCCACAGCACGAGATTGTAGTGGTAAGCGATGTCCGTGTTGTACAAACGGTAAGGCAGTCTGCTCATAAGCAGGGGCACCAGCATCAGTGCGAGCGTAACGGCAGTCAGCGCACGGAAGTAAAGTTCAAAGTATATTTTTCTACCCCACACAACAAAAAGAGGTTTTTGCTTCTTCATAGAACCGCCATATACAACGCCTTATATAAACGCTCCTGAATCTTTACGTAAAAGGTGGGGAACATAAAAGGAAAGCATTTGTACACCGTAATGTCGCTGGGGCTCCTTGCCGCACTCCTTTACTTATCTGACGTGAATTCCATAGCCGCTACGTTGAAACGAGTGAGCCCGTCGTACATCGCATGGGGTATCGGCCTCTGGGCCGCAGGCGTGTATATGCGCATCTTCAGGTGGGACTACCTGCTCAAGGCCGCGGGCGTGCGCGTAACGCTCAAAGACGTCGCGTATGTGTTCCTCGTAGGCTTCTATCTGGCGAACGCCACGCCAGGCCGCATCGGCGACCCTGTGCGTTCGCTCTTGCTGAAAAGGCACAACAACGTGCCGGTGAGCGCTTCGTTGCCTTCCATAGTTGTGGAACGCGCTGTCGACATGCTGGTGCTTGTAGTACTCGGCGCCCTCACTCTGCTATTCCTGCCTGCGGGAAGGACGAACGCCTACATCCAGAGCGCACTGCTGCTGTTCGTTGTCTCAATCGCCGCGATGGCTTACGCCGTTTCATCGAGAAAAAGATTTGCGTCGTTTATCAGTCTGTCTGCGCGCCTCCTCTCAAAAATCCCGTTTGTCCGCTTACCGCGACAGAGAATTATATCAAAAACAGACACGCTCTTTAAAGCCTTCCAAAGATACAAAAATAAGACGCATTTACTGGTGTCGCTGCTTCTTAGTTTCCTGATATGGGTAACAGTAGGTCTCATCAGCGGCGTGGCGTTTCTCGCTGTCGGTACGAATGTTCCGTTGATTCCACTAATAGGGATCACCTCAATCTCCATCCTCGTTGGTGTGTTAAGCTTCCTGCCTGGCGGCCTCGGCTCCACGGAAATATCGTCTGTCCTGTTGTTCGTGACGCTGGGATTTGCGACGCTTCCACAGGCCAGCGCCGCGGTGCTGCTCGCGCGCATAATGTCGTACTGGGTCTACGTCGCAGTGGGCTCTATAGCCGCGACGAAAATACGTTGAAATAGTTAATCTTCCGAAGTGCTCTTGTATGGTCAACATCGCTGTCGTGGGCATAGGACGCTGGGGCAAGAATCTCGTGCGCGAGCTGAACGCGCTGTGCACGGTGACAACGTGCTGCAGCAACGGCAGCGCCGCAAACGTAGAGTGGCTGAAAGAGAACTATCCGTCAATCAAGCATACATTTTCGTACGATGACGTGCTGAAAGACCGTTCGATAGATGCGGTCGTCATCGCAACGCCCATAGAAACGCACGCCGCACTCGCGCGACGCGCGCTCGAGGCAGGAAAACACGTTTTCGTGGAAAAACCTTTGGCCACGAGTTACGAAGAGGCCGATGCGCTCAACGCGCTAGCGCGCAAACGCGGGCGCACGCTGTTTGTTGGCCACGTCTTCCTTCACCATCCGGCATGGAAGCAGTTGAAAATAATAGTCCAGAAAGAAGGCGTCCGGCAGGCGAACATGGAATGGCTCAAGTGGGGAACCTTCGGCGAAGAGCTCGTGTGGAACCTTCTCGTCCACGATGTGGCGTTAGCGATTGATCTGTTCGGGGATGTGAAAAAGGTGGAAGTCAAATATACACAACAATGGGTAACGTCTACGGACGTACTAGCAGTCACGCTCCATTTCCCAGGCGACCGTCGCTGCGCGATTCACGTCAACCGCGTGAGCTCTGCCAAAAAGAAGGTTATGACCGTCAAAACGGGCGAAAACGCCTACCTTTGGGAGGACGATAAGCTGTTTAAAGCTATCGGCGAATCGTTAAGCGAGGTTTACCGCGCCGAGGAGAGTGCGCTAACGGCCGAGTGCAAAGATTTTTTGAAGGTTATAGAAATGGACGAATCATCGGAAACGGATGGCGCCTTTGGCGCAGAGGTCGTAAAAACCGCTGAAAAAATAAGAAATGAGATTAAGGATTTGGTTCAATGAAAATCTTGAAATGGACTTCAAGTTTTCATTATAGTAGGTGTATGAAATAATGAAAATCGCTGTAGTTGGCGGAGGGATATTCGGCGTGACGGCAGCAGTGAAGCTGGCTGGCGCCGGGCACAGCGTGGATCTCTTCGAGAAAGGCGCCGACATCATGGGCGCGGCGTCGGGGCTCAACCAATTCCGCCTGCACCGCGGCTACCATTATCCACGCAGCGACGATACGGTCGCCTCGCTGCTCGAGGCCGAACCAGAGTTCAAAAAAGAGTACCCGGAAGCGGTTGTTGAAGGCGTGGAACAGTACTACTGCATCGCAAAGGGCAAAACTCTGACAACGGCAGAACAGTACGCGGCGTTTTTGAAGAAGCACGGCCTGCATGCAGAAGAAGTAAGTTTAGACCTCATTAACAAAGATAAAATAGCATTGACAATAAAAGTTAAGGAAAATCTTATAGACCCACATGCCCTCAAAGAAGCGTGCTGGCGCAAGCTTCGCGCAGCCAGCGTCCGCGTGCGGCTCAACACAGAAGCTAAATCAGATATTACCAAAGACTATGATTTCGTTGTCGTCGCAACGTACGCTGCGATGAACGCATTTTTCCACGAGCCTGCGCAACACAAGAAGTACCAGTTCGAGCTGTGCGAGAAGCCTGTCGTTCGTTTACCGCAGACGTTCAATAACAAGAGCATCGTCGTGATGGACGGCCCTTTCATGTGCGTCGACCCTTACGGCCGCACCGGAAACTTCCTCCTTGGGAATGTTGTGCATGCCATACACCAGAGCAACGTGGGCAAGCACCCGATCATAGATGAGGAGTTCCGACCGCTGCTGCACAACGGCGTGATCAAGAACCTCCCTATAACGAACTTCGACAAGTTCATTGAATCCGCGGCAGAGTTCATTCCTGCGATACGCGAAGCAGAACACGTCGGTTCGTTCTTCACCATACGCACCGTGCTGCCGTACCTCGAGTCTACGGACGCACGTCCTACAGTCGTGCAGCGCGTCGACGACAAGATAATAACGATGTTCTCAGGGAAGATACCGAACTGCGTGAACGCTGCAAACGAGGTTGTGCGGATTATAGGTAACGAGGTACGCATAACTTCTAAATAGCGTATTTAAATCCCCCACGCGAACGATTCCTATGCACTCAATATCGGTCGTTGTCCCCATGTACAACGAAGAGGCGAACGTGCGCCCGCTCTACGAGGCCGTGACGCGCGTGCTGAAAAAGATGGGGCGCAAGTATGAGATCGTCGTCGCCAACGACGGCTCAACTGACGCGACGCTGCCACGCTTAAAGGAGCTGGCGCACAAGGACTCGCATTTTCACGTCGTCTCTTTGAGCCGGCGCTTCGGGCAGACACAGGCCTTCCAGGCAGGCATCGATGCAGCACAAGGCGACATAATAGTGACGATGGACGGCGACTTGCAGAACGATCCTGAAGACATTCCCGCACTCGTGGACATGCTGGAAAAAGGCCGCTACGGCGTCGTGAGCGGCTGGCGCTACGAACGCAAAGACCCGTTCGCAAAGAGGTTCTTCTCGAAGTTGCAAACAGGCATGATGCGGAAACTGACAGGCGTGGACATCCACGACTCCGTGTGCGCGCTGAAAGCATACCGGGCGGACGCACTGAAGAGCGTTCGTTTGTACGGGGAGATGCACCGTTACATCCCGGCGCTCATCGCGTCCAAAGGCTACAGCGTTGGCGAGATGAAGGTCCGCCACCATGCGCGGCGTTTTGGCAAAACCAAGTACGGTGCGAGACGTTTATTCAAGGGCTTCCTGGACCTTCTATACGTAAAGTTCTGGACAGATTTCTCGACGCGCCCACTGCACGCGTTCGGAAGCATCGGCGTTGGAATGGCGGCGTTGGGAACGCTCATAGCGGCATACAAAGTTCTTATCCAGAAGCTGCTTTTCGGTGTGCCGCTGGACGTGGGGCCTCTGCTGCTACTCTCAGTGATGCTCATACTGCTCGGCTTCCAGATAGTGATATTCGGCTTCCTCGCTGAGATAATCATACGCATCTACTACCAGTCTTCGAAGGAACGCACGTACACGATCGCCGAATAGGGAGTGACAGCGATGCTCAAAAACAAAGGGACGCTGCTCGTAGCTGTTCTGTTCCTCTTTTCGATGGGTGTCCGCACATACGACATCAGGAGCCCGTACGAAACATGGGACGAAGGCGCGTCCGTCGCTGGCGCTTTAGGCTACGGCTACAACCTCTACAAGCACGATTTTTCATACGACGCATGGAACTTCAGGCAGGAGGTTCCGCCTGTCTACGGCTATCTTTACGCGATTCCAGTGGGGTTCGATGTACTCGTCCACCACAGAGACCTGTTCACGGCAGGTTACAGTCAAGCGCTGCTGAGTATCGATGCAGTCAAGCACAGCGCGCTCGTTTACATGCGCCTCTTCTCTGCACTGCTTGGTTCCCTAACAGTCGTACTGACATACCTGATAGGAAAAAGGCTGTTTGACAGAAAAACCGCGCTCGTAGGTGCGCTTATCCTCTCGCTGACGCCGGCGTTCCTCGCGCACACGCGGCTCGCGGCAAAGGACTCTCCAACGGTCTTTTTTTACACGCTTGCCATCTACGTTTTTCTGCGCGCCCTAGAAAACAGGTCCAATAGGGGTTTGCTGACTACTGCGGTCGTCACCGGACTTGCCGTCGGCACGAAGATAAGTAATGCAACACTTATTCC
>JACQIF010000077.1 GCA_016198635.1 Candidatus Aenigmatarchaeota archaeon | reverse complement strand
GCTCTTGTGCGTTCAGATAGACGTTGCATTCTGTGGAAAACCGGGATACTTCATGCAAAGCTTGCCGAAGCTTTCCGTTCTCTATATGTTTTTTAATCTCGTTCTTTATTGCTGATAAAGCCTCCAAAAACATCTCATCCTCGTTCGTAAGCACGTGACGATCAGGAACTTTGCCAAAGTTGTTTTTCACAAAGACGAGAACGCGGTTGATGAAGTTGCCTATATTGTCCGCAAGTTCGGTATTGACTATCTTCTGGAATTCGTCCCAGCTGAACACAGTGTCGTCTGTTTCTGGGTATAGCGACATCAGAACGAACCTCCAGACGTCTGATGACGCAACACTAAGCGCGTCGGTGGCGCTTAGGCCGGTACCAGTACTCTTGGAGAACTTCGTATCTTTTGCGAGCAACCAGCCCGAAGCAAATATTTCGTCAACCAGTTTCCATTTTTCTCCAGATCCCTTCAAGGATGCAGGGAACATTATGGAATGGAAGAAAATATTATCCTTTCCCATAAACTGGACGAGCTTTACGTCATCGTGCCGCGTAGGCAGCCACCACTCTTTCCAGGACTTCTTGTTTTCGTCTGCCCATCGCTTGGTTATACCGATATAGCCTATGGGCGCGTCGAACCACACTTAGAGCTGCTTGTTCTCGTATCCTTTCTTCGGAACGGGAAACCCCCATTTTGTGTCGCCGGTTATTCTCCGTGGTTGCAGGCCTTTCTTCAGCCAACTTATGGTCTCGCCAACGGCGAGCGGCGACCATTTCTTGCCAGATGACCACTCGTTTATCCATGCCTGGAAGTCCTGCAACTTGAGGTACAGGTGCTTAGTTGTTTTGAAAGTAACCGGAGACTTGCACAGCACGCAATACGAGTCCTTTATGTCTTCTGCATTAACGGGCTTGCCGCAATCGTTGCACTGATCCCCCCTTGTCAGGCCGCCGCAATAGGGGCATCTGCCTTCCACAAACCTGTCGAAAAGGAACATTTTGTCTTTTTCACAGTATGGGTTCTTTGATTCTATCTCCTCAAGGTGGCGGTTCTTGTCCAGACCGCTAAAAATCCTGTATGTCAACTCCCGGTTTTCCGCAGAGTGGGTCGAATCGTAGTATGTGAATGATATATTGTACCTCTTGAAAATCCCCTGAACTTCTCTATGATACTCGTCTACGAGCCGCGCCGGTGAGATGCCTCGTTTGAAAGCCTCGACTTCATAAGACGTTCCGTGGGCGTCCGAACCGCAGATGTATATGAAGTTCTTTCCGGCAAGCTTGAGATAACGGGAGTATACATCAGCGGGCAGCACGGAACCAACTATGTTACCAAGATGCGGCATTCCGTGAATGTAGGGGAGGGCCGAAGTTACGAGAATGCGCTTTGGCTCTGCGGATATCTTCTTTGCCTTCCTGGAGCTAACCCGTCTGCCCGTCTTTTTCTTCGCGCGTGCGTTTTTGAGTCCATTCACCTTTCGCCTTTCTGGCGCTCCTATAAATAAGGTAGTCCATTAAAGTCTTTTTGGTGTGTCTCAAAACTGCGGTTTTGAGTTTACCTCCAGAGGTCGGTAAATCATGGAACGCATTCTCGCCGAGTTAACGGGCATCGCAGAAGGCGTCCGCACTCTCGAAGAGAAGCGGCAGAAGCTCGGTTCGTTTTTAAGGGAAATAAAGAACGTGCGGATATCAAAAGACTCGGATATACTGGAAACCCAGATGGCGATACAAGTAACGCCCGATCCGTTAAAGCGTCTCCGTGCCGCCGGCGTGGACGGCGGGCTCGTGCGCCACGCCTACCACGCTGTCGATCTGATACTGACGCGCGCGGTCGCTGCCGTGTTCGACTACACGGACGCACGTTTGTCGAACGTCACATACTTCCCAGATCCGCTCGCCACGCCTCGCCTCTCAGTTATAACCGATCCATATTCAGAGACGGAGTTCATGCACAGCGCTGATATAGAGCGGATGCTGACGGAAGTCGAAGTCCTTTCCGGCGTACGGGCGCTGAACCCGGATCTCGTTCTCGCAGACGGTTCGCTCGTTCCGCATCCTTCGTCCCGTCCGAAGAAGGACTCTCCGACATGGAACCGCTACGCAGAGCTGCTTGAGAAGTACAGAAACCTTTTTGCAGACGCAAACGCACTGGCCGGCGTAATAGAGGACTCGCGCTCCACGCATTTCTCAGAGATGATATCAAACAAGATTCTTGGGAGCGTCGATGCGCCGAACGTAAAGGAGTTGCAAACCCTTCTCGTACGCACGAGAGACACGAACCTGCTATTCCACGTTTTGCGGCCGGGCGAGCGCTCGTTCGTCTTCCGCCTCGGCAACCCCGAAACGAACCCTGTAATGGCAGACCTCGGCGATGCCTCGCGGAACCTTTACGCTTTTTATCTCCGTACAGTCGAGTACGACCGCCCGATACGCGTTGAGTTTTACTCAAAAGACGCCCCCGTACGCGCGGCTGAACGTCTCGCTTCGCTGATCCTTCCGATGTCCTCACAAAACCAGGAGTACGGCATCCCGGCCGTGATAATAGAAGCGGACGCCCGCGCGAAGCTGCGCGAAGAGGAGCTGTCAGCGATACACAGTTACATCGTCGACTGTGTCGGCGACCTTCCTTCCCTCTACAGGCTTCGTCGTGACAGCAGACCCTTCTGAACGCGGTTCCTGTCCTGACGCGTTATTCCTGTCTCCCATCGTCACGCTGTAGTGCATGTTCGGAATGAAGCTGACGATACCGGCAAATATTCCTGACCTAACGCCTGTGAAAGGGTCCAATAGGAGTTGCGGTCCTCCGATCACCAAAGAAAGGCCATCCATCGCCGCGACTCCAAGCGCGCCGCGAACGGTCTGTTGTCTCGCATATCGCTTGAGTTCTGGATCTCCAACACCAGAAGCATACCTCCACCTATCTACGGACCATCCAACGTACGCGGCAGGCAGCACATGACTCAAAATTCCGAGCGTATCTGCTACGTCTATATCTCCATTCATAGCGGAAATCGACGCGATTACAGGAGGCAGCAGAGCGCCCCTTATAGTATTGGCGTATCTGTGCAGCGCACCAGTAAAAGCCATTTGAATCCCTCAAAAACCGCAAGCAATCTATTTAATCTTTATTCCCCACTACAAAGCATGGTCAAGAACAGGCCGCACAGGAAGATAGGGAACATGTTGCAGTTCTACCGCCGACATTACAGAGGCATGCCACGCGGTCAGCTCGCGGAGAAAGACCCGAGCCTCTACCAGTTGATGTACAACGACGGTTCACTAGAGCAGGTTCCACGGCAACACAGGGACCTCTCCAACCCTCTTGGGTACTATCACGAGCACTATGAAGGTTTGACGAGAAGCGAGATCTTTGAGAAAGATCGCAGTCTCTACCAGACACTCTGGAAGAAGAATCTCCTCAGATTTGTTCCAAAGGAGAACGGGTAAAGAAGGATTGGACTATATCTATCGCTTGACCTTTCTGTGGCCGTTGTACCTAACCGCGCCGCCCTGCGCTATCTCAACCTCTGCGAATGTGCCGCCCTCTGAGAACATGTCATTCCTGAGCAGCGTGCCTGGATTCACGTACATTCCTGAGGTGAGGCTCTCTCCAGGCGTGAGCGTGCGTCTGCTGCCAATCTCCATCGCAATCGGGTTACCATGGAAGTGTCCTGAGACAGCGAGCTTCGGCGCAAGCGTTTCGATTGCTATCTCCAATATTGGACACCCGCCACTTTCGTGAAGTGCGCCAGGAGTATTTGGCGGGCAGGCCAAGATGCCTTCGGCCGTCCGCTTGAACCAAGAAACGTCCCCGTAGTTGAGCGGCGGGTCGTGCGCCAGGAATATCTTGTTCGGCGCGCCCTCCCAGAAGAGCTTGTTTATGTCAGCGATATTCGCGGCGCGCCCAAAACTTCCGGCCTCTCGCAGGTAACCGACGAACGTTCTCGCGCCCCCGT
>JACQIF010000072.1 GCA_016198635.1 Candidatus Aenigmatarchaeota archaeon | reverse complement strand
GTTATAGGGCAGTTCAAATATTCGGCGATAGACGTCGAAGCGGGCGACCGAGGATACAGGCAAAAATTAATTTGAGCATATTTCTCCACCAAAATATTCAGATTTGAATATCGTGTAGCCACCAATGGGATTTCCATCGTTTGCCGGAAGGCGGACTTCCGGAAGCGCTTTTCGCGTTTACAGCGAAAAGGGTTTGAACCCACAACCCTCTGCTCATTTTGCCCTTCGCCGGCCGATGCATTCGTTGATGCGCCTGCGAAGGGCTTACAAAGCAGATGCTCTGCCGTTGAGCTATGGTGGCATAGACGACGTTGAATAGGAGAGTTATTTAAAGTTCGACTGGAGCAAAAAGGCGATTTCTACAGGAATAAAAATTGAATGGCGTGCTAAGGAAAAGGTTAAATACATCACGCGCACCCTCTACGCAGGGTGTTTCGAGGATATGGCTGGTGTTTGCCAACACTGCGGAGAAGTCGTACGCACATTACAGGCGTGTCCTGTATGCGTTGCACGCGTCTGTGCCGAATGTCTGCAGGACTACGGCTGTGAGATATGCAACGGCCGCGCAAGCATGGCAGAAGCTCAGGAAAACGAGGCCGTGGAAGAAGAGGAGTGACGTCAGAGCCCGTCGAAGCCCTTGACTATTGCCTCGAAGTTGTTTTTAACATCTTTCTCTTCCAAGAACAATTTGCCGTGCGACGGGAGCAGGACAGCAGCGTTTATCGCGGCCAGTTTGCGGACGGCAACTTGTTCGGAGTCGAAGTCGCCTCCGGGGAGGTCGAACCTGCCTATGTTATTCTCGAATACCATGTCGCCAGATATCAGCGTACGCTGCTCGGGCCAGTAGAAACAGACGTGCCCGGGTGCGTGCCCCGGCGTTTCGATGACACGTACACGTATACCTCCAAGGTCTATCTCATCGCCGTATGAAGAGTCTATGTGCCCCGGCACGGAGAATACCTCGTCAGCAGACGCATCGCTGTCAAGGAACGCCATCTGCGTCGCGTGCATCACTATCCGTGCGCCTGACAGCTTTGCAAAAGCCTCGTCTGCCTGCGAGTGGTCTGTATGCAAATGCGTGTTTGCCACGAGCGTAACGTCGTGCGGGTCTATGCCGTCGTGCACCATCTTCTCGACGACAAGTTCGTGCAAGTTCTCCTCGAAGCCGGGGTCTATAAGAAGAGTCTGTTTGGTTCCGACAATAACGTACGTGTGGGAGCCGAACTGCCCCATGCCGGGTTTCTGGTAAACGTAAAGGCCGTTGAGAAGTTTCGTACAGAGCACCAACAGCAATTTGTATCACCCGTTTATATTCTCGTCCTGTGAAAAGTGCATTATGCGTGGAGTCTGCGCAGCGTGCCAGCGTATCGGGGAGATGCACGAGTGCCTGAACTGCCGCTCGAATGTTTGCCTTACATGCATCGGGCGCGATGGCTGCCGAGCCTGCAAGACAAAGCCGCAGAAGTAGAAGGCGAAACGTTTGAAAGAATTGGAATCAATGCTGTTGGGCCTAATAGAGGACGGGGAGATAGCAGAGAACATTATCTACCGGATATTCTGGAACTACAAGGCTTCTAAGATTCGTTCGGCCCTTCACTACCTAGAGAAGGAGGCGTATGTTATGCGCGTTGATCAAGGAGGAGCGTTCTATATGCCAAATGAGGGAGTCCACGCGTAATCAAAGACCCGGCGGGAACGCGTACAGCTCTGGCGTCTTATTGCTGTTGACTTCCAGCGTTATGCTCTGGTGCGCTGCCAGCACTATCGTTCTGTAGTCGCCTTCGAATATCTGACCGTTTACGTAAGCCGTTGCGGTCTGGCCGGCCAGTGGGTTCGTTCCCCATGTCCTGCCCCAGATGGCGAAGAAGTCGCCTAACGTGAACGTGCGCGCGACAGGCGCCTCTATGTGCATTATTCCAGTGGAGTCGTGCGTGTGCAGCCAGTAGAGGCACGATTGCAGGATTCCTGTGTTTACGGGAACGTCAACACGTTCGTTATTCACGAAGATATCCAAGTGCGCGTGTATGTGCATGACAGCCCCTTCCATCGACTGGCACTGGATGCCGTTGACGTCGTTCGACACACCTTTAGGCGCGGAGAACAGGGCGGCGCCTGTCAGTATGACGATTCCTGCCAGAACAACGAAAGCGACCATGTTGCCCACGGGAAGTTTTGCCATACTATGCTCTCCAGCTTGCAGGATTTAAAGGAATACGATTGGTGCCTGGGGCGGGTCGTTCGTTGGCCGGAAGGCGTACTTTCCGTGCACGCTTTTGCGCTGACGTGCGCAAAAGGGTGGTTCGAACCCGCGACCCCCAGATCTCTCCACGCACCGCCGTAGGGAAATAACCAACTTCCTTTGTGCACTGAAGGCAGTGCGCCTATGAGTCTGGTGCTCTTTAGTGCGAGCGGTTCATGCTTTGCTGGAGCTTTGGTCCGAGCCCGCAAATATCATAAGCGAGGACGGAAGCGGTTAGCTCCCGAAAGCTCCACCACTGAGCCACCCAGGCGTTAGCACGATCTTAGAAGGAAGGCATATAACTTTACGCCTCGCCGGCGAAGACCTGCATCAGCCCCTCATTGACGCATGCGATGGCCCAGTTGCGCAGCAGGAGCGCGTGCGATAGCGTGTGGACGTTGTGCTGCGAGTAAGGGCGGCAGCCCCTGTACAGTTCTCTCTTCCTATCCGAGAAGTTCATGCGAAGCTCTGCTCCGAGATCATCGTCCACGTTGACAAAGAAACTAGTATGCGCGCCGTTAGACAAAGCTCCGGGAAAGCCGTTTGTGAGCCTACCGCGTGACGTCTCCCACCGTTCCCCGTAACGCCCGTAAGGTTCGACGTAAAGAGCCTCGCGTTCGACGACGCGCGGTTTCACAGAAAGATATTCCTCTATCAAATCTCTCTCATCTTTCCAATCGGGCTGTCCAGCGTACGTCTTCAGCTCTTCATGCCACTCCTGAACAACCATTGGAAAAACCGTATGCGCCAGACGTATGTCAAAACGCCTCTTCTCGTCCAGCAGCAGCGGATGCACGGGAACGTTGCATGGCGCCGGATAGAACTCTATCTGTGACCTTTGTAAAGGAATCTCTTCTTTCTTGAGGAGCAGGTCTTCGAGTTCCATGACGAGTAAGGCGCGCGAAACTTTAAATATAGTGGTGGACCCGCGGAGATCTGTTCAGTAAAGGAAGCTAACCAACTTCCTTTGTGCACTGAAGGCAGTGCGCTCTTGAACTCCGGGCCTCTGCCTCTGTGCTCTGGCGTCGCATGCGACGCCTGATTATCAGAGCAGCGCTCTAATGGCGACGTTTCATGATTTGCCCATCTTCGAAAGCTCGACTTTCGAAGTATTTCGGAACTTTGTTCCGAAAACGCTTTGGTGCTCGCAGGCACTGAAGCCGGAAGGCTCACGAAAGCGTGACCACCTGAGCTACGGGTCCACAGACGTAAGATTTCAGGGAAACTATATAATAGTAAAAATGGTGGACAGGGCGGGACTTTCACCCGTCACTCCAAAGAGTGCCCGGAGTGCAGACACGGGTGTCT
>JACQIF010000071.1 GCA_016198635.1 Candidatus Aenigmatarchaeota archaeon | reverse complement strand
TTACCCGCCTGATCTCAACTACTACATAGGCAGATCAGGAACCAATGTAGAGACCAGCTCTTCCGGAAACATCAGGTTCTATGCCTCTTCCGGAGACATATCATTTGATACAGTAGGCACACGGCGCGTGACTTTACTCAACAACGGCAACGTCGGCATCGGGACGGCGAATCCACAGTGGCCTCTTGACGTTGTGGGAGAGATGAGATTCCTTTCAGGGCGTTCGGGTGGTCCACTATTGTGGACAGCAGGTCAGGGCGAAGCGACATTAACAGCAGGAGGAAGCATTATTTTAAAGTTGGACCGTAACAGAGACGGCTTTTCGAAGTTCCGAGTAATAACAGATTCGGGCAGAGAACTTTTTTACGTGTTGGATAATGCAGGCATTACGAAAGTCGGAGTAAACACAGCTGGCCCGGCAGGCACCCTAGACGTCGCCGGCTCCCTCTGCATCTCCGGCGACTGCAAAAGCAGCTGGTCCCAAGTTGCCGGCAACCCGCCTGCGTACGCGCCTGTAACGAATCCAAGCAGGTCTCTCAATACAGTATACCAGAATGGCGCTAGGCCAAGAGCCGTATATTTCTACTCTTTCACTACAACTGGCGGCACCCAATTTCGCGTTGGATCGTCAAACCCGCCAAATATAATAATCTGGAATAACGGAGATAATAACCAGGGGCGATTCATGACATGGATAATCCCACCCAACTATTATTATGACTGGAGAACCTATGGAACCAGCGGCGGAAGCTTGACAGTGCTTGCCGAGCAGGATTTCTAATCAGCGAGACTATACGGCAATATTAACGCCTTGATTCTATTCTCTTCAACCGCTCGACGCGCGCCTCTGTCGACGGGTGCGTCGAGAACAGGCCGGCGACGTCCGAACCGCTCAACGGGTTGATGATGAACATGTGCGCTGTGGCAGGATTTCCGTTCCACGGCCTCCCGCGCACGGAAGAATCTATTTTTTGTAAGGCCGACGCAAGCTTCAACGGTTTTTGAGAGAGCTTGGCGCCATACTCGTCCGCGCCGAACTCGCGGCCACGCGATATCGCTAGGCGCACGAGCGACGCTGCGAGAGGCGCTACAATGAGCATGAACAGTGATGCCGCGGCGTTGCGTTCGCGGTTGGAGCTGAAGAATGCCATCTGCGCGACCCATGTGACAGCGCCTGCCAGAGTCGCGGCCATAGTTGAAATCAGCGTGTCGCGGTTTGCGACGTGCCCTAACTCGTGCGCAAGCACAGCCTCTATCTCTTGGATATCCAACAGTTCCATGATGCCTGTTGTCACGGCAACAGCCGCGTGCTTCGGGTTGCGGCCTGTGGCGAACGCATTCGGATTTATCGAGTTTATTATGTAAACAGGCGGCTTTGGAATGCCGGCGTCCTTGCTTAACTTTGCTACAATCTTGTGCAATGCGGGATTGTCCTTTTCTGAAACTTTCTGCGCGTGATACATCTTTAGTACTATCTTGTCCGAATACCAGTACGAAAAGAAGTTTATCAGAGCGGAGAAAATTAGCGCTACAAGCGCACCCGATTGGCCGCCGGCGAAGTAGCCTATCGCCAGGAGCACGCCTGTGAGGATGCTCAAAAGCGCGAACGTTCTGGCAGTATTCATTAAGTTCATAATATCACGCGGAATAAGAGGAACTGCATGGGACTATTTAAGGTTTGCTCAAGGCTCGTACCCTTTCATAGTCCAGTCTATTGGGTCGTTAGCGAAACGCTTGCGCTTGAGCCAGTTGTATATCAGGCGGGCGGCTTTGGCCGGGATGAGCGCCGACGTGTCGATATCCATTACGTTGTCCCACAGCTCCCGCGCCTCCACCGAACATACGCCGATGGCCTCTGCCTCGACGTTCTCATCGATTTTCCGCTTGTTCCATCCCTTCTGCCCTAACCGCTTGCGCAGTACGTCGGGATTGGTGCGGAGTATAACGTAAACGTCTGCTGTCGCGAAATGCGACACATGCCCGTCCAGCACGCTGTTGTCGGCGAAGCGCACCTTCTCCAGTGCGTCTGTATCGATTATCTTGGCGTTGCGCGCACGGTCGACGCCTTTGACAAGCGCGCCCTTCTCGGCGAAGTCGTTGATGCTGACGTACGCATACGCCATCAGCGCCGCTAAAGCCTTGGCCACCTCTGTCTTGCCTGTGCCTGGAGTCCCGCTTATTGCTATGATCATCCACCCACCCCAAACGAAAGCCGTTCGTGTGCCATATATGTATAAAAACGTGCGGCGCGAAAGATAAGCCTGATTGGGGTGGCAGACATAGAAATATGGACAGAAAAATACAGGCCGAAAAAGCTCGAAGAAATCGTAGGCCAGTCCGCAATCGTTTCGCGGCTGAAGGCGCTCGTTCACGAGCGAAGCGTTCCACACATGCTCTTTGCTGGGCCGGCCGGTACTGGCAAAACGACTGCGGCGCTGTGCATCGCGCGCGAGCTCTACGGCGAGCAGTGGAAGAACAACTATCTTGAGCTGAACGCCTCGGACGAGCGTGGCATAGACGTCGTCCGCAACAAAGTCAAGGACTTCGCGCGTACGAGAGCGATAGGCGAAGCGCAGTTCAAGATAATACTGCTTGACGAGGCCGACGCCCTGACGCCAGAGGCGCAGCAGGCTTTGCGCCGCACTATGGAGCAGTACGCCAGGACATGCCGTTTTATTTTGTCGTGCAACTATTCGTCGCGCATCATAGACCCGATACAGTCGCGTTGTGCCGTCTTCCGTTTCTCCAATCTCGGCAAGAACGATGCCGAGAGTGCGCTCGTAAAGATAGCGGAGGGGGAAGGACTCAAGATAAGCAAGGACGGGCTGGACGCGCTTCTTTACGTGACGGAAGGCGACATGCGCCGTTCGATCAACCTGTTGCAGTCCTGCTCCGTCACGAAGAAAGAGGTTGATGAGCGCGCGATATTCGGCGTCGCGGCGCAGGCGCGCCCTGAAGACGTCAGAGAGATGGTTGTTCTAGCGCTCGAACGTAAC
>JACQIF010000079.1 GCA_016198635.1 Candidatus Aenigmatarchaeota archaeon | reverse complement strand
TGACCAGGCTCGCTCGATACGCCTCGGCAAGGAAGGGCGCATCGATGTGCGCCCTACGACCCACGACCTTTACGTCGAGACGCTGCGCAGTTTTAACATAACCGTGGAGAACGCCGCTGTCGTACGGTTCGATAGCGATATATACTACGGCGAGCTCGTGCTCCGGTCCGCGGACCGCGTGCTGCGGCTGGACTCCAGGCCCACGGACGCGATAGCCGTTGCGCTGCGCGCGGGCGTGCCGGTTATGCTCAACCGCACGATGCTCGAGCAGCAGGGCCAGACGATCTGCTGAAACGTTTCACGCGCAAAACAATATTTATATAGCGCCTTCGGTTAAGACGTACGGGGTTTGTAGATGGGTGGTTCCAGAGCCGGTTTACCTATTTTCGTCATTTTGATGGCCATAGCCCTGTCCTTTACAGTCGGTGCTATTTTAGTTGCCACGCCAGAGGCACAGTTTAACGTCAATCAGAGCACGATATACCTCAACTGGACCGCCGTCGATACATCAAGCGCCTACGAAGCGAACATTACGATAAGCGGCAACCAGACGATGGTCGGTTTCCGCGCTGCAATACAGAACCAGAGCCACACAATCTTCCCCAACTACTCACAACCCATAGGGAGTTCGGACTGGACGCTGCCAGCGGCGAGTTCAGGATACGCTGCGGCGAACTGTGGCAGCGGCACGACCACACGCGTTCCGTTGCGGATTAAGAACGCGACTTCCATTACCACCAACGAAACATTGAATATAACAGGTACTAGCTCATTCTCAAACGAAAACCTAACACTCTTCTTCCCTACCGGTCGTGCCTGTCCGCCCGGAAGGTACTTCGGTATTTTGAACGTCACGAACGCTACGAACGTCACACAGTACGCCAACATTACGGTCATACTTGACGTTCCGATAGACCCGTCGAACACAATAAGCACAAACGGCGCGAACGCCGGACAAGGACAGTTCAGGGGTATATTGGACGTGAATGAGACCGAAGACCACAGATACTACTTCAACACGAGTTCCATCATCAACGCAACGTCCGTACTCGTGAACCTATCGTGGTCTGGCTCGTCTGACGTGGATCTGTTCTTGTTGGATCACAACGGCGTTCCTCTGAAGCGTTCGGTGAGCCATGGAAGCACCACCGAATCGCTCGTATTCCTGACGCCGGCAGTCCAAAAGATGTACAACATCCGGCTCTATGGCAATTCCAGCGCCCAGACAGACTACACGAGCGCAGGCGGCTTCCTTGTGATAGGCACTCTTAACGCCACGAACGCCACTGCGAGCGGCGAGCCGCTGAACTCCACAGACTTCCGCACAGTATCTCCAACGAGCATCAGCACAGTCAACGTCGCGCTTGCGAACGTTGGGCTCGTCAACCAGACAAACGTCGTGGAAACGAAGGAGTTGAGCCTCATACAACGGTTCTCCAGTGCCACCGCCCCCGGGACCAAGAACTTCACCCTGCGCGTGCCGGACTTTGTGACGAAGATTGACGTGCGCCTGAATTGGAACGGCAGCACGAACTACACACTTACGCTTGTACGCCCTGACGGCTCGCTCTTCGGCCTCTCGAACAACAAATCTTTGATAGCGAACCGTACAGGATTTGGCCCAGAAGAGGTCGTGATATTCTCGCCGTCCGTTAACGTCGGCCATGCGCTCGCAGGCGTCTGGACCATAGGCGTAATCAACAACACTGCAGGACCGGACAACTACAACGTAACGGCGCGACTGTACGTCGACGCGTCGCCGTGGCTGTCGTCGAACTACACCACACGGTCGTTCAACCAGACCGGCATGATTAATACGTCCGGCAACCACCAGTTCAACTTTACTGTCGCAAACGCCACGCTGAGCGGCGAAGTGGAAGGCAGACTGCGTTACACCAGCGCAGCAGGTGCTGTACTCGACGTTCCGTTCACAGCCGACATCAGCACAGGCGAGTTGATGGCAAACGCCACTTTCAACAGCTCCTCGGTGAACGTAACAGACAATATAGGATTCAACCGTACCAATTCAACCGCGATCAACTTCACCATATGGCTCAACAACACAGGCAACGACGCCATTACGTTCGGAAACCTTGTCAACTCGTCCAACCTGACATTAAGCAGCGACGCGACCAAACACATACTATTCAACACAACAGGAATGCCATCGTCGATAGCGGCGTCTTCAAGTGCGAACGTCAACGTCACGCTGCTGATCGACACGACCAAAACATCGAACTCGCAGGGCGTTTATACAGGCTGGCTGCTCTTCAACACGACCAACGGGCGTCCGTACAGCACGTTCAACATGACGATGCGCGTGAACCTGACTGGCGGCCTCAACGTCTTCCAGAGGGGCGTTACAAACTCCAGCAACAACAACGCGATAGCCAACGTCACCAACGACACGAATATCACAGTCCTGGCGCAGGTCTTCTACACAAACAACACGGAGGTAACGGACCTCACGAACGTTACGGGCAACTTCACAGTCTACCTTTTGGAGCCTAATACATCGACCCGCGTCCCTTCCACAGGCACATTAACGATAAACAACCGGACTCTCACACAGGTACCGGATCTCCTGTACCTCAACAGCAAGTACCAGATCAACGCCACAGTTCCCGGATCCTCGACGCGCCCAGGCGGATACTACCAAGTCTATGTTGGCGCTTCGGACACGCGTCTCGGCGGCACGAGCACAGGCAACGGAACTAATGCATCCCTCCAAGTTAACAATGTAGGCCTCTTCCTCGCGGCCGTTTCGTCAACGACGATAAGCGTCGCCGACAGCGGCGTCGCCTCGTTCAACATGACTGTGCGAAACTTGGGCACGCTGAAACCCGCCGGCTTCCTCAACATGAGCAACACGACGATAGCGACGGTAACGTCCAACGACTCGTCGTCCAACTGCGCCGTTACGACATCATCCAACGGCTTCCAGTTCACACGCACAGATGACACGAAGACCATATCGCCCGAGGACACGGAAACGTGCTGGTTCCGCTTCAAGATCGCACCGGCCAACGTCACGAGCACGCAGACCGCGACGCTTACAGTCAGCGCCACAGGAGGCGACGCGTCGTACAACTCGTTGAGCGTAGGCTTGACTGTAACAAACGCAGACGGTACGACGTCCAGCTCCTCACCGGCAGCCGGAGCTGGCGCAGGTGCCGCTGCAGGCGCAGGAGCCGGCGCAGGCGCCACCGAAGCCGCAAAGATATTCGACATAAGCTCTTTCCCGGCGAACGTAGAAATTGTCCAAGGCAACAGCAAGAGCGCGAGCGTAGTCGTAAAGAATCTTGACAACAAGACGCAGACCGCGGTAGCGTTAGGCGTCACAGGCGCAACAGCCTCTTGGATAGGCGTAACGCCTGCGACAGCGACGATACTCGCATTCGACAATACGACGTATACGGTTACGTACACGATACCCGAAGACGCCGAGATTAAGGTATACGACCTGACGTACAAAGCCTCCAATGCGAACGGAGACAAGTCTGTTACAGGCAAGCTCACGGTGCAGCCGACCAACAAGACCAAAGCTCTGATAGACACCAAGTACGCAGATGCGTTGCAGAACCTGACTGCGCTGAAGAGCACGCTCGATGCGCTTGCGAAGAAGAACTACGACGTTGCGCCGGCCAACACAACATACGCCGAACTCAATGAGAAGCTGGCGAAGGCAGGCGAAGCCATAGCGAAGGGGGACTACATAACCGCGAACGCCCTCCTCGTGGAGGCGGACGCCCTTCTGGCAGACTTGGCTACCAAACTGGATGCAGCAGTACCGCTCAAGAAAGGCGGCGGAGCCTTGACAGTGGTTCTGGGAGTTGTCGGGTTGGTCGTTGTCGGGCTTGTAGCCTACATGTTCCTCCCTCCCCGCAAGGAGGCATACACAGTGGGCGCTTTCAAGTACAACCCGCCTGGCGGAGGCGCGCCGCTTGAAAGGGCGAAGCATAGGCTGAAGGCTCTCGTGCAGCGCCTGAAGGAGGCCGTCAGGCGAACGCCTAAGCCTTCCACCCCGAAGTTCGACTTCACGCGGAGGGGCCCGTCTTGGTCTTAACGCGTGAGCAGACAGCCGCAGCGCTTCTGTCCGGAGTGCTCACAACACTGGGATTTTTCCTCTTTAAGGTTTTGGGCGTGTCGACGCAGGACGTAATCGTCAAACCGATACAGATACAGACAGCGCTTCTCTCTTCGTCCGGCGTGAACATAGCCGCGCTTCTGTCCAAGAGCATAGTCGATGGCGTAGTCATGGCCTTGCCTTTTGTCGCGCTGGCCCTCGCCCTGTCCACGCTGGCGATTCACGCCCTGATCGGTGGGGAAGACAGATATCTGGGGCCTGCGGCGGTTGGCGTCGGCGCGTTAACGGGCATCGCGGTCGCCGGCGCATCCTTTACGTCCGTGTCATTGGCCGTGGGTCTGGTGCTCGCCACAGTCCTTGTCCCCGGCACTGTGCGGCGCACGTTCAGCGAAACCACGAAGTGGCGCAACTACAAGAGCGTTTCGCACGCAGTGGGGCGCGGTCTCATAGCTGTCAACGTCTTTGTCGCCATCGGGGTTTTCCTTTCTATCTTCACCAACCAGCCTTTCTACACCGATCTTTATCTCAAAGCTTCCGAACAGAGCATAGAGCCCCTTATCGCCGGCCAGCTAAGCAACGCCAAGATTGTGGAGCATATGCCTGCGAACGTGCGGGAGAAGTACGACGCGTTGACGCCCGAGAAGCAGGAAGAGTTCCTGCAGGAGTACCGGACGCTGATAGGACAGAACGTCGCCCAGGTGGCGGACAGCGGCACGTTTGCCAGCCTCGTCACGGCGTACCTGTACGCGACTCCGTTCGTGGTCTTCGGCACGCTGGAGTTCCTGCGTTCGTTTGTGCTCGTACAGATAGCGGGGCTGGCAGCGACCCCTATTTTACGCCGTCAGGCTCGTTACGGCCTTATGAGAAGCGGGGCAATTGCGAGTTAACTGTCAATGCGTTTCTGCGCAGAGCGCGTACTTCACGTCAACATCGAAGTTTTCCAAGACACCGCCCTTACGGACTTCCTCGCAGATCTCGCATAGCCGCGCGGTCGCGTGCTCGGCGTCCAGCTCGTCTTTTGAGAGAGCCGTAGCGATTTCATTTATCTTTGCGACGAGAACATCGTTCTTTTTCACGGCCGCAGCCTGCTGGCCGCGCGCATGTTTTTTGTACTGCGAGATCGCCGGCTGCGTCAGCCCCATGCGGCGTGCAGCCTCTTTTTGCGTGAGGCCATGCGTTTCGATGAGCTGTTGTGCTATCATCGCGCGTACTGTAGGAAAGACGTAATGCACGACCACTTCACAGCCTGTCATCATTTACCGAAACACCTTCACATACCTCTGTTGAGGTAAACCTGACACACTAGTGGCAGGATATGGGATACACCGCTTGCCGTACGCCGTGCAAGGATATAAATATAACGGTGTTATA
>JACQIF010000069.1 GCA_016198635.1 Candidatus Aenigmatarchaeota archaeon | reverse complement strand
GCACTGGGGCCGCCTTGATCCGTCAGAAACGCCCGAAGGACCCACCATAGGTCTGCGCAAGTACCTCGCACTCATGGCAGAAGTAAGCCGGGGCGCAAGCGACGAGGAAACGAAGAAACTGTTGGACGTGCTGAAGTCCAAGGTAAAGGTGGCTTAAATGACAAACATCCTGCTCAACGGCGCCCTCATCGGGACGACAGACCGACCGCAGGAGTTCGTAATGCACGTGCGCGAGAAGAGGCGCGGCGGCACGCTTTCCAGCCAAGTGAACGCCGGCTACGACGAGAGCTCGGACGAGATACGCATCAACACCGACAACGGCCGCGTGCGGCGCCCGTTAATCGTTGTTGAGAACGGCAAGCCTTTGCTCACGCGCACGCATATAGATGCGCTGGCCAAAGGCAAGGCCAAGTGGGACGATCTGGTGAAAGAAGGCGTCGTGGAGTATCTTGACCCGGAGGAAGAGGAGAACACAAGCATCGCTCTCTACGAGCGCGACGTCACGAAGAGCACGACACACCTCGAACTGAACCCGCTGGCCATACTTGGAATCTCTTCCTCGATAATTCCTTACGGCGAGTACGACCGTGGTGACCGTGTCAACTACGGCGCGAAGATGATAGGCCAGACTGTCGGCCACTACGCCTCGAACTACTTCGTGCGAACGGACACAAAGGCCAATTTGCTAGTATACCCGCAGATACCCCTCGTCTCCACAATCACATATCCGATACTGGGAATAGACAGGCACCCGGCAGGCCAGAACATCGTCATCGCCCTGATGTCGTATGACGGCTACAACATGGAAGACGCGGTTGTCGTGAACAAGTCGTCTGTCCAGCGAGGCCTCGGACGCTCGTTCTTCTACCGCACTTACCAGACAGAAGAGATGAGGTACGGAGGCGGCCAAGTAGACGAAATAAAAACGCCGGAGAAGGACGTGCGCGGCTATCTCACAGAGAAAGATTATGCGTTCCTGGACGAGGACGGCATCATAAACCCGGAGACCGAGGTAAAGGGAGGCGACGTGCTTGTAGGAAAAACGTCGCCTTTGCGTTTCCTTGGTCGCGACGATTTCCTCGCAGGCATCCACAACCGCCGCGAAACGTCTCTAACAGTGCGGCATGGCGAAGCCGGTGTAGTGGATAAAGTTCTCGTTACGGAAACGAAGGATGGAAACAAGACCGTGAAGGTAACGGTCCGCGAACAGCGCATACCTGAAATAGGCGACAAGTTCGCGTCGCGCCACGGGCAGAAAGGCGTAATCGGCCTACTGGTCCCGCAGGAGGACATGCCTTTCACCGCAGACGGCGTCAAGCCTGACGTGATAATGAACCCTCACTCGATACCGTCCCGTCTCACTGTCGGACAACTAATAGAGATGCTAGCCGGCAAGGCAGGCGCACTTGATGGGCGCTTCGTCGATGGCACCATGTTCAACGGCGAAAGCGAAGACAGCCTCCGCGAAGCGCTGCGCAAGCTCGGCTTCAGAAACGACGGAAAGGAGAAGATGTACAACGGCCGCACAGGCGAAGCAATGGAAGCAGAGATATTCATAGGGTCCGTATACTACCTGCGCCTCGAGCATATGGTCGCAAACAAGATACATGCACGTTCGCGCGGGCCTGTCGCGCTGCTTACGAAGCAACCGACGGAAGGGCGCGCGAACGAGGGCGGCCTGCGTTTCGGCGAGATGGAGAAGGACTGCCTTATCGCGCATGGCGCGTCGCTGCTGCTCAAGGAGCGCTTCTCCTCTGACCTGGCGACGATGCCTGTATGCACCAAGTGCGGCCTCATCGCCATCCAGGACTACAACAAGAACCGCGTCTACTGTTTGCACTGCAAGAACTCCAAGATAGTGGATGTAGAGATGGCATACGCTTTCAAACTGATGCTGGATGAGCTCAAGGCACTGATGGTCTATCCAAACCTTAACGTAGTTGCGACAAAACCTGCGAAGTTCAAGTCAATACAGTTCGGAATGCTGTCGCCTGCAATGATACGCAAGATGGGAACAGTGGAGATAACACGACCAGAGCTCTACGACCGCGACGGCTACCCTATAGAAGGCGGTGTGATGGACCCGAGGCTCGGCGTCATAGACCCTGGAATGCGCTGCCGCATCTGCGGCGGAAGCGTAGGCACATGCCTTGGCCACTTTGGCTACCTCGAACTGGCTCGACCCATCATACACGTCCGCTACATCAAGACAATATACAAGCTCCTGCGTTCGACGTGTGAATCGTGCGGCCGCGCGCTCGACACGCGGCGCCACGTGGAAGACATAGAAGAGGTTGTGGGCGAGCTCGTGGCAAAGAAGAGGGACAAGTGCCAGCACTGCGGCGTCAAGCAGGGCACGATACGCCTCGGCAAGCCTTACACATTCACGCTTGACAACAAGCCGATGAACGCGCTGAAGATCCGCGAGTGGTTTGAACGTATACCCGACGAGGACGCAAAAAAACTGGGCATACACGGAGGCCGACCCGAATGGATGATTATAACGCTCTTGCCGACGCCTCCGACAACGATGCGACCGTCGATCACGCTTGAAACAGGAGAGCGTTCCGAAGACGATCTTACGCACAAGCTCGTCGACATCGTGCGCATCAACCAGCGCCTCCGCGACAACATAATAATCGGCGCGCCTGACTTCATCGTCGAGGACTTGCACGAACTGCTGCAGTACCACGTCTCGACGTTCTTCGACAACGAGCTTAGCGGCGTGCCGCAAGCCCGCCACCGCTCCGGACGCGCGCTACGAACGCTAACGCAACGTCTCAAGGGCAAGGAAGGCCGCTTCCGCAACAACCTGACAGGCAAGCGCGTCAATTTCAGCGCCCGTACGGTCATATCGCCTGACCCCAAGCTTAGCATCACGGAGGTCGGCGTGCCAGAGATTATCGCGAAGGAGCTGACAATTCCTGTAAAAATCAACGAAATGAACATCGCCGCAATGAAGTCGATGGTCAAGCGCGGGCCGGAAGAGTTGGACGGCGCAAACTATGTGATACGGCCAGACGGCCGCAAGAAAAAGATAACGGATGAGAACAAGGACGAACTCTCCGAGGAGATAGAGGCTGGCTACATCGTAGAGCGCCACCTGAAGGACGGCGACACCGTGATATTCAATCGCCAGCCTTCGCTGCACCGCATGTCCGTTATGGCTCACCGCGTGCGCATCATGCCGGGGAAGACGTTCCGCCTCAACCTGTGCGTCTGCAAGCCGTACAACGCAGACTTCGACGGCGACGAAATGAACCTCCATGTCCCGCAGACAGAAGAGGCGCAGGCCGAGGCTGAACTCCTTATGCTCGTCCAGAAACACATACGCAGCCCGCGTTTCGGCGGCCCGATAATAGGGTGCACGCAGGACCACATATCAGGACTGTACCTCCTGACGCGCAAAGGCACAATCGTGCGAAAAGACATCGCCAACCAGATGCTGGCTAACGTCCACATCGACGCGACCGTGGACCGTGACGTGACAGGCAAGGACCTCTTTTCGCTCGTTCTCCCCAAGGACCTGAACATGAGATTCAACAACATACTGTCCGCGCTGGACCCCAAGAGCGAAGATGCCAACGTGGTAATAAAGGACGGGGCGCTCGTGCAGGGCGTGATAGACGCCAAGGCTGTCGGCGGTGAAAAGGGCTTGTTGCTGGACCGCATCGAAAAGCTCTATGGCAACGAAGAGGCTCGCCTGTTCCTAGACCGTGCGTCAAACCTCGGCCTCGAGTGGCTGGCGCGCCGCGGCTTCACGATAAGCACGTCCGAACTCGACATAACGCCTGCCGCGAAACGAAAGATAACAACACTTGTGAACCAAGGCGAGGAACAGTGCAAGCAGCTAATCAAGGAACTCAAGGCCGGCAAGATAGAGATACTGCCCGGCATGACCGCGCGCGAAAGCCTAGAGGCGCACATAATGCGCGTGCTTGGCGAAACTCTCGAGAACGCCAGCCGTGCCGTTTCGGAGGACATGACAGAAACCAACGCCGTCGTTATGGCCCGTTCAGGCGCGCGTGGCAGCATGGTCAATCTAACTCACTTAAGCGGCATGATAGGACAGATGACACTGCAGGGCGAGCGCATACAGCGCGGCTACCGTGAGCGCACGCTGCCCCACTTCGCGCGGGGCGAACTGGGTCCCCGGGAACACGGCTTCGTAGTCGCATCGTTCAAGGACGGGCTCAACCCGTTCGAGTTCTTCTTCAATGCCATGAACGGCCGCGAAGGTCTCATGGACAAGTCGCTGCGCACGCGCCACTCCGGTTACATGGAGCGGCGACTCGTCAACGCTCTGCAGGACCTCAAGATAGAGTATGACGGCACGATACGCGACGACCGCAAGAACATCATACAGTTCATCCCGTCCGAAGACGCGATAGACCCGTCAAAGAGCGAATGGGGAACGATAGACATAGAAGGCATCGTCGAGTCGATGGTCGAGGGTTCATAGGTGGTTACATGGTAGATTACAGGGAGATGATACGCGAACTCGAGCTGCCGGAGAGCCTCCAGCAGCGCCTTATAGAGAGCCTGGAAAAGCACCGCCCTGACAAGAAGAAGGCTGATGAGATAATTGCGAAGGTCTCCAAGATATACAACGATGCCAAATACGAGCCTTGCGAGGCGATAGGCGTCATAGCCGCCCAATCCATCTCCGAACCTGCAACGCAGATGACTATGCGTTCTTATCACTTCGTCGGAGCCGCAGGACGCGAGGTTACGCTCGGCTTGCCCCGTCTCATTGAGATCGTCGATGCGCGCCGCATCCCTTCCACGCCGACCATGGAGATCTACATGGACGAAGAGCACAACACAAAGGAGGCGGCGACCGAACTGGCTGCGCGCATAAAGGAGTCCATGCTCAAGTCAATTGCACTCGAAGACACGATAGACCTCGTTAACTCACGCCTTCTAATCAAGCTGAAATCCGAGGAGATCGCCCGCATGGGCCTTAGCGGTGATGATCTCGTTAAGGCCGTGCGCAAGAATGCGCGTGACCTCAACGTCGAATTTGACAAGGACACGCTTGTCTTCATCCCGAAGAAGGAGCTCAACATGCGGGAACTGCAGAAGCGCAAGGTTCGCATACTCAACACTCAAGTGAGCGGGACGAAAGGCATCAGCCACGTCATCGTGCACAAGGACAAGGAAGACTGGGTAGTGTCCACGATAGGATCCAACCTCAAGAAGATGCTGCACATGCCTGGCGTTGACACAAGGCGCACCATATGCAACGACATCCGCGAGGTTGAAAAGGTTCTGGGCATTGAGGCCGCACGAAACATAATAATACGCGAGGCCGACCGCACGCTCAGCGAGCAAGGACTCGATGTCGATGTCCGCCACCTACTGCTAGTGTCGGACGCCATGTGCGCCGACGCAACCATCAAGCCAGTCGGCCGTTATGGCGTCGCAGGCGAGAAGGGCTCTGTGCTGGCCCGCGCGAACTTCGAAATAACAGTCAAGAACCTTCTCGACGCCGCTGTCGAGGGAGAAGAGGATGAGCTGGACTCCATCATAGAGAACGTCATGATAAACCAAGTCGCGCCCGTGGGAACGGGCATGTGCGACCTCGTTTTCCACAAGGCAACAAAGAAGAAAAGGGGGGCGGCATAGATGGATCGCAACGGCGTGCTCGCACAGAAAGGCAAGCCCGTCCTAGGATACAGGCGCGCCGTGCGGCTCGCAGGCAAGGCGACGCTCGTCATCGTGGCCAACAACTGCCCGGCGGCTTACGTAGACGCGTTGAAGCGTGCCGGAGCGAACGTCGACCAGTTCGAGGGGAACTCGCGTGACCTAGGAGTTATATACGGGAAACCGTTCAATGTAAGCGTCGTCACGTTCGTGAAGTGATTTTTGTTTCGGGTGTTCTGGTGATACGGGAGTTCAACGCAGATACGATAAACCTGATAAATCTCTTCGAAAAGCAGACGCACGCGGCCGTGCGGGACTGCATCGCTAATGAAAATATCTATTTCATCGTCGAAGAAGGCAAAGCCGGACTAGCCATAGGCAAAAACGGGGCCAATGTTAAGACGCTCCAGAACATGCTTAAGAAGCGCGTCAAGGTATGGGAGTACAACGCGAACGCGGTGGAGTTCGTGAAGAACATGGTCCCTGAAGCGACGGACGTGCAGGCCAACGGGACGCGCATGACGATATCGATAGGCCAGCAAGACAGGGGACGCGTCATAGGCAAGGGCGGGGAGAACGTGAAGACAATAAAGGAGTTCCTCCGGCGCAACGCGGGCATAGAAGACCTGGAAGTCAAGTGACCGCAATCAAAGGCACATCGTCCCTCTTTCGCGGAACCATATACACATCGACGGCGGAAACCGGATACCTCTTCTGAAGCTTCTCAGCAAACTGCATGAAGTCTTCCAGCCTTTTGATGTCCTCTATCTCAAAGGCCCAGTCACCGTAGCCCATATGACCGACCATCGAAGGCGTGCGCGCCAAGTACAGAGTCGCTGCATAACGGCCATCAGAAAACGGCGGCCGTGGGTTGCGTATGCCAACAACAAAAGGCGAGGGGTTCAAAGTAACGGGGTTCTTCGGGTCTCGCACGTCGAACAGAGCGCCCTCTATCTGGTAGCCAAGCCTCTCCAAATTCTGTGCTATGGCATTCGCCTGCTTCTGAAGTGTCCTTATTTCTTCACGCGAAGGAATTTCCATTCCAAATCGGTCTACAATAAGTAAGGAAAGTATTTAACCTCACTCCAGCACCTCGACATCGTCCACGTGGCCGTCACCATCATTGTCAAGCCCGCGGAGCACACGGTAAAAATCCTTGTTGCGGTCGTAGTCCTTCAGAACCTTGTCCGGTTTTTGCGTCAGGGCTATAATGCATGTTTTCGTTCCCTCTGCCTTGAGGCCGGCCAGCACGATAATACGCTTGGACTCGTCCCATGGGTTGCGGACCTTTGCTATCAGCACATCGCCTTCGTGGTCGTACTCCTTCCCGCTTAGCGCAGATACGATCTTCCACTGGCCGTTCACGTAATCCATCTTTATCTTCATCTGCAAAGCCACGTCAGCGACCACTGTGTTCACGATGGGCCCGCCTACAAGAATCATGTTGCGCTTCTCTTTTTTTTCCGCGCGCACTTCCGTGTCTGGTTTCACCAAAAACCTGTCATGTGGTACGGAGCACAACTCTCCGAGGAACATGGCCAGATGCGCTGTATAGTATCCATCGCGCGCGGCAGTGTTGTAAGGGCCGTGCATCGTAGGCGCGCCCACGACGATAGAGCCGTCAAAAAACCCGCGGCGGATGAACTCGTGGAAGAACTCCTTGATTTGCGGCGATACTGCAGGGCGTTTCGTAACAGCCGCCCGCGAGGCAGGCATCTCAAAACCAAAGGCATCTGCGGTGGGCGCAAGGACTTTCGTGAGCGCACCGCGGACATGCTGTTCCCCGATGACTTCCAGAAGCCCGGCGTCGAGTAGACGGCGCACGTGGTAGTATATTTTCTGTTCGTGCACCCGCATCTTGCGGGCGAGGTCGTTCGGGTACGTCGGCCGCTCGGCCAGCGCCACTAGTATCTTCCAAGCCAGAGGCGACGCGGCAGCGGCTGCGCCTGCCGGCTTGTCAAATATCTCTATGGAACGCGAAACCTCGCGCCCGCGGTGCATTTCAACAAGCGTTTTCTTTGCCATATGCGCGTATGCGCTATAAACCTATATAAATCTTTTTGTAGGGGTAAAAGAACCATTTTAGGATTGTTTATATAGTATTCTCTGCGTATACGCGTTATGTGCAAAACCCAGGACGTGCTTGAAGAACTATACGGAAACTTTTTCGAGAAATTCTCTGAAAAACAGAAGGTTGTCGACGCTCTCCTCTCAGGGGATGACCTTGGAGCAAGTGAGAAAAGAGCCCTCGCCGTACGGGATTGATTTTTTCATATATGGTGTTTCTATGTGCGGTATTATCGGTTACGTCGGCCAGAAGAACGCGCCAGACGTGCTCCTCCAAGGGATGCGCAAACTCGAGTACAGGGGCTATGACAGCGCGGGGATGGCCGTTGTCGGAGGACGCGCGCTAAGCGTAATGAAAGACGTTGGCAAAGTCGACGAAATCCACTCACGCCACGACTTTCTCTCGCTACGCGCGAACGCCGGCATCGCGCACACGCGTTGGGCCACCCATGGAGGCGTCACGCAGGCGAACGCACACCCCCACGTCTCGTCAGACGGGGCTATCGCAGTCGTGCACAACGGCATAGTCGAGAACTTCCGCGAGCTCCGCGCATTCCTGCAATCACAGGGCTTTAGGTTTTACAGCGAAACGGACACAGAGACCATACCAAAGTTGATAGAGCATGGGATAAGGCAGGGCTTAGGTTTCGTCCAAGCAACGGAGGACGCACTCCGAAGAATAGAGGGGCGTTATGCAGTGGTTGCGATGAACAAGGACGGGACTGTAATTGCCGCAAGAAACGGTTCGCCGCTGGTGGTCGGGGTGGGCGATGGCGAATATTTCGCAGCCTCGGACATTCCCGCTTTCATGGATTATACCAAGCGCGTGGTCTATCTGCACGACAATGACTTTGTCGTCGTTGGCAGGAACGGCCTCATCATGAACAACCTCAAGACAGGGCCTGTGGAGCGTCCCATAGACACAATCGAGTGGGACGCGCAGCGCGCGGAGAAAG
This sequence comes from Candidatus Aenigmatarchaeota archaeon, assembly GCA_016198635.1. Classification (GTDB taxonomy): domain Archaea; phylum Aenigmatarchaeota; class Aenigmatarchaeia; order PWEA01; family JACQIF01; genus JACQIF01. The sequence goes on along the minus strand of JACQIF010000069.1, from coordinate 2,102 downwards.
GCGACTTCCAGCACTATATGCTCAAGGAGATATCGGAGCAGGCCGAAACTCTCGCGAAGGCCGTGAAGCAGGACGAAGGCACGATGAAACGGCTTGTCGATGACATACAGAACGCAAAGCACGTCGTACTCGTGGCCGCGGGGACGGCGTACCACGCATGCATCTCCGGACGTTACGTAATCTCGCGCATCGCCAAGAAGCACGTCGCGTCCGTGCGTGCCTCGGAGTTCGAGAATATTCTGCATATGATAGACAGGGACACGCTCGTTCTCGCTGTCTCGCAGTCCGGTGAAACGGCCGATACGCTCGAGGCTGTAAAGATGGCCAAAACGTCAGGCGCACGCGTTGTTTCCATAGTTAACGTCGCAGGCTCGACGCTGCACCGCGAGTCGGCGTATGCGCTCCTTACAAACGCCGGCCCGGAGATAGGCGTTGCTTCCACAAAGGCGTATACGGCGCAGCTTGGCGTCCTGACGCTACTCGCGTACGCGCTGCAAGGCAATACCGAAGAAGGCAGACGCACGCTTGAAGTCACACGCAACCAAGCTTACAACCTCACGGCAGCTTCGATGCGAGCGAACATTCGGACGCTTGCCGACGTTCTCAAGGGCAAGGAGCACATATTCACGCTGGGCCGGCAGCTCGAATACGGTACAGCCAAGGAGGCTGCACTGAAGATAAAGGAGGTTTCGTATATCCACGTCGAGGCCCTGCAGGCAGGCGAGCTAAAGCACGGAACGATTGCGCTAATTGAGAAGGGCACGCCGTGCATAGCCTTCTTCTCCGAGGCGAACCGCCGCGAAACGCTATCTAACGCGCAAGAAGTCCGTGCGCGCGGCGCGTATGTCATAGGCGTCGGTGCTGAAACCGATCCTGTGTTTGATTTCTTCATCAAGGTCCCTGAAGTGGGCCTCTGTAACCCCATACTACAGATAATCCCCATGCAGATACTCGCTTACCAGCTCGCGGTGCTGCGGGGCAAAGACCCGGACAGGCCGCGCAACCTGGCGAAGAGCGTGACAGTTAAATAGATTTGGGGAGTGAGGGCATTATGGTTGACATACTGGCTGCAGGAAACGTCTACGACGAGAGGATACACAACAACGGCAGCAGCGAGCGGCGAGTTGGGGGAAGCCCGGCGAACTTCGCAATGGCCGCAAGGTCGCTGGACCTCGACGCGGCGCTGGTCGGGCGCGTGGGCAAGGACGAGAGGGCCCGTTTCATAGGAGGGTTTCTAGAAGACCACGGCCTCTCGTTCCATCCTGTATACGATGACACCAGGACGGAACTGGCTGTCCATCGCGTCTATCCAAACGGTGGCTCCACTATCAGGAAACGCCTACGCCACGAAAAGGGCGCGAACCAAAACCTCTCGCACCACGATTTAGACAGTGCTGTCAGCGCTCTCCAACCGGCGCTCGTGTACCTTTCGGGCGTAGATAAGAACCGGATGCGCGCTGACTGGAAGGGGCTTAAGACAACGCTCAAGCGCGTAGACCACAAAATGATAGACCTCAACAGGCAGCCTGCAAACCCCGCAGAGACTGCCGGGTTTTTCAAGTACGTGTCCCCGGAGTTTGACTTCCTGTTCTTCAGCGACAGCGAGATAAAATTCTGGCATGACATCCACGTAAAGCATAACGGGGCGCAAGAACTAACAGTCTATCCCAGCGACCCGCTGATGAAAGAGCACAAAGACACTCTGTGCTACGCCACCACGATGCTTGCTGCAGGGCCGCGGAACGTCGTCGTCCACATGGAGGACAGGGGTCTTCTCTGCGTATCTGCAAACGATCATAGGAGACACGTGACGTACGCGCTGCCTCATAAAATCAAGAACGTGAATCCCGTAGGGGCAGGCGACGCCAGCAACGTCGGATTTGCCTACGGCCTTCTGCACGGTGCGGACACTGTAGAGAGCCTAAGGATGGCCAACGCGCTCGGCGCACTGCACGCCGCTGGCAAAGAGCCGCGTTCTATGGCGGAGCTGGAGAGGTTCATGAAGCATGACAGGCGGCCTGTAATACAGGACTCTATGAGGGTCCTGACGCGCTGAGAATGGTTTCATATACGTCTGAATATTCCTCTTCACGGGAACAACG
>JACQIF010000076.1 GCA_016198635.1 Candidatus Aenigmatarchaeota archaeon | reverse complement strand
TTTCTACCTCGCTCTCTATGGAAGCCATCGTCGACTCCAGTTTGTTCAGCTTGTCCGTGGCTTCGCGTCTCAGCGCTGTTAACTCAGACGACTTTTTCTGCAGGTCTTTAGCGATAGCGTCGGCCTGGGCTTTCTGCGACGCATCGAGCGAGTCCAATCGTGCCTCTGCATTCGATATCTTCGTGGTCACGGACTCCGTAATGTCCACAAGTTTTTTGACAAGTGCATCGTCGTTCATCAAAACACCATCTATGCGCTGAGCCTCTTCTCGAGCACTTCAAGGCTGCGCATCATATCCTCCTCGTCGACGCGTTTCTTGGCCATAACTACCGCCATCTCATGCTTTAGCTTTTCCAGCTCCGCGTTAAGGGCGTCAAACTCCTCCTGCTCGAGCGCGACAGCGTTTTTGAGTTTATCAATTGCAGCCCTCGATTCGGCCAGTTCGTTCGCGAACTCGCCATATATCTCCTCTTTGAGTATCTTGGAAGAGCGGTCGAACAAGTTTGCGAAAGTGGACGACGCCTCATTAAGCTTGGCATCCATCTTGTTTTCCAGGTTCTCCTCTAGAGTCTCCACGCGGTTAAGCCTGTCGCGGACATCGATGAGGTTCTCAAGGACGCCTGCCCTAAGCTTCTCGGATTCGCGCTTCAGTTCGGACAGGATGCGGTCTTCGATGCTGGCCGACGAGTCGCGGACCTTGCGTTGCGTCTCTGCAAACGACTCCTCGAAGTGCCGGATTTTCTGCGCGACCTTCTCTTCAGAACGGGCTATGGAATCTGCGAACGATTGGTCGCTGCGCTGCTTGATAGCGGATATCGCTTCCTCGCTCTTTGTGACAGCCTCACGGACCTCCTTCTGTAGCTGCACGAACGTATCGTCTGTCTGGGCTCTTGTTGTGTTGGTCGTGGATTTGAAGGACTCGAGAGCGTCCTGTGTCTGACGCCTGAACGTGTCTATTGAAGAGTCCAGCTTGCGCTGCACAGTAGCGTAAAGTTCCTGGAACTGTTTTACCTGAACGGCTACTGCGTCCTCCGATCTCTGGCGTATGGAGGCATTCTCATTCTCGAATACGACGATCGCCTCAAGGTTGCGCTTCTTTACTTCGGCTGCGACGTCATCTATTCTCCTTTCCGCCAGCTTCTTGACAGTCTTCGTGGACAGCGCTTCTTCCAAGCTGCGGCCCTGTTGCGACAGCGTTTGTATGCTTGACTTTACAGAATCTATTTCGTTTTCCAGTTTTTGCGTGACACCGCGCAGGCTCTCGATGCCCGTCACCCTGACCGCTATTTCGTTAAGTTTTGTGTCGTCTCCTCCTCCGCGGGTATGCGACGCATTCTCGAGCGCACCTATCCTCGAATCAAGCGCGGATAAGGAGTTCAGGATTTCGTTCATCCTTGAGGCGTCTTCCTCAACCGCGTTCATCTGGGTGCCCTCGCCTTGGACTGGTGGGGTCTGTTCGATACGCTTCTCGAGCTCGGCCATCTTACCGGCTAACGATACTTGCAGTTCGGCCAACTCTCTTACCTGTACCGCAAGCTCCTCCAGGCCTACCATCTCTGCTCACCTATATTCTTCCTAAGCTCCTGAAGCGTCTGTATCTCGTCGCCAACAGCGGAGTGCAGAATCTCAACCTTCGTCTCTGCCGTATGTTGGGCCCTGGACTCAAGTTTCGTTATCCTTTCGTCCAGCAGACGCAGCCTCTCCTTAAGCTCCTCCGTCGTTTTTGTGAGTTCAGCAATGTCATCTGTTGATATATGCGGCGCGGCCTCCGCCTCATTCTTCATCTCCTGAACAGCCTCACGAACGGCTTCCCTGACAGCATCTGTAAGTGTCCCCATCTATTGGCCACCCATTATTCTTTTGGCTTCGTCTATCTTTGAACGTATCTCCGAAATTCGTAGCTCTCCAACCACAGGCGCTGGGGTCAGCGGCGCAACAGGGGCAGGTGGTTTCCCAAGAGGTTTGTTTTGTGTTCTCCTTACAGAGTCCAAGTCCTGTGTTAACATATCAAGCCTCTTCTGGATACCGTTGATTGTTCTATACAGGTTCTCTACAGACTTGACGACATCCTTTGACAGGGGCACCGGTCCGGGGAGAGGGGGAGCGCTACCTTGGCCGGCTGGTTGCGTCTGTACGCCTGCCTGCAAGCTTTTAAGCAGCGACTTCAGTTCAAGAACCTCTATTTTGTTAGTGAGTTCCATGTCGGAGAGCTCCTCGAGTTTGCTTTCGATATCCTCAATGCGCCGCGTCTGGTCCTCACTCGTCATATTTAAGAAACGGTGTTCGGTAAATAAAAGGTTCTATAACGCCGTTTTAAGCCGTTTAAGAGTTCTGGCAGTGGTATCGTAGATAGCGTTACGGCGCATAAACCACACTACCCACATAGCTATGACAGCTAATGTCATGCCAACCTGCCACAAAAAATCATGGAATAAAACAAACATGTCAACGCCGAAAAATGCCGAATACGCGGTTATTGCAATGCGTACGACGTTCACGACGTATATGGCTGGCACGAACAGAAGAACCCCTGCTATCTTATGCCCAATCTTTGCCTCGCTGGCCAAAATAAGGGCGGTCAGGAAAAATACGCTTTTCCACCCTGTAGAATCACGCGATACAAGAACATCGAACCCGTCGAATCGGAGGACCGCCCCGTTTAACGCGGACTTTATGCCAAACAACCCAAGGAACGCGTGGACGTTGCTGGCTGTGAACTGCTGGAGTGCCGACAAGTCTGCGTATGATATGGCCACGTGGAAAGGGACGGCCAAGGCCAGCAGCTTCAGCAGGAAAACAAGTACTTTCTGATAGCGCCTATGGGCAGCATTCGACGAACGTTCTTTTCCAGACATATGCCACACCAATCACAGTCTTGCTTATATTATGAAGCCCAGCAGAATAGTTTCAGTCGGCCGCTCGCAACTAAACGAGAGCGGCGACCTTTTTTCCAACCAATAACTGCGCGACGTCCGCAGGCAGTTCTATCGTCTGCCCCGCGTTCACAGGGCCGTATACCTTGCCGTCTGTTCCCATGAACGGTTCCAGAGGCCCGAGCATGGAGACTTTGGTGTAAGTGGCTTGGCTGCGGGCTTCTTGCATCTCCTGCGATGCCGCAGAAACGCCTTTTATCATATCCAGCACGGCTTTATGGGATTTTTCCAGCTGGGAAGCTATTATATCGAACGTCGAACGCTCCGAAGGCATTAAGTTCTGCGGTATTATGTTGCCACGGACGTTGTGCAGAGCAAGTGTCAGAAGCTTGCGTTCCCTGCGCTCCAATATGTCTTTCATCACCAGCATGACATTCTCTATTTCGCGCAAAATGGAAGGGTCTTTGGTGTTTGTGTACATTGCCTCTTTCCGCTGTATCCACTCCCTGCACAGGCTGTAGAAGTCATCCGGCAGTTTCTGCAGCGCATCGTTGTCCTTCTCTTGGCGCTGGAACTTCCTGAAGGTTTCGTAAGTTATAATGCTTTCGTTCATCCGCACCCCATTTCACTGCGAGTCCAGAAGATAAATATTAGTTGGTGTACGCTCGGCTGGCGTTAAGGCATCTTAATCTTGTTCTCGGTGAGTTTTATTAGGGTATCGACCCTGTTCTTCGAGATGAACTCCATCGAGACGCCTTTTGCCTCGAAGACTATGTTTCCGTAGCGACAGGGAGCAACTGTGATGTCGAGAACTTCAGTCCTGTTATAAAAGCTCCTGCAGACGCTCTCGCTTATCGCCCTGTCCAACACGGTTTGATAGTTATCGTTTTCAAACTTAGCAACACGTGTCGCGTAAAAAGCCGCTGCGTCAGTTGTGCTGTTGAATGTGTATACGCGTTGGCTGGCCTGCTCTACGATGACTATCTTGCTGATTGTGCTGTCGACGTACTGCCTGTTGTATACAACAAGCCTGTGATGCAGCATTCCCGGAATATCCTCTGCTTCTGTAGGGCCCAGAAGGAACTGATCCCAGTTGAGAGGGGGCCTCTCCGGAGGAAGCTCGTGCGTCTGTATGACCAGCTCGTCTGCGCTCTTGTTGACGAATTTTTCTATATACGAAACGCCTTTATGAGGCGACTCGAAAACTGATACAAGTATCAGAGCCGGCAGGCCTACGATAACAGCAACGATTGCTATTGTGGACGTTATTCGCATACGCGTAATACACCTCACCTTTTTAAAGCCTTTACGAATGGGTATGATGTAGGGTTTTTTATCTGTATCGAATCGGTGCCGCGCTTGCACCGTTCGTCTGGCTGACAGATGCCGTACGCGGTGTAAAAGGCGCTGTTCGCGCAGTTCGGCGGCAGCAGCTGGCGACCGGCTTCATGCGCACGGCGGAACCAGTTGAGCTGGCCGTTTACGTATGCATCAGGCAACGGCGGCCTGTTTTTTGCGTTAGCGTCGCGCACGGCGCTTTCAACGCGTTCCCATTGCCAGTTCATCTGCTGAAGGAAATTGACCAGCACGAGTATCGAACGCTTGCGCCCGTCTGCGAGGCCACCCATTATCAGTTTTATGCAGGGAGGGAATGCACTGGCGGCAACTTCTTTGTTAGGGCGCCGCGTTGGTTTCTGGACCACCCGCTCTTCGCGCGCCCTCGACGAATGCCAGTCTACAGCCGAGCCTACCAAGCTTTCGGCAGTTCCGCGTGCCTCGAGAAATGGGTGGGGCTTGTAACGCACGACACGCGAGGGACTGGCGTGTTCTGGCCTGAAGCCGGAGAGCTCGTCGCGTGAGATTGGAACGCTCACCAGCCAGCTCTTTTCGTTGAGGGAATAAGGAAGCCGGAAGAGATGGCGTTCGCCCCAGTTGTTTTCTATGTCCACAAAAAGGTATGGGGAGAGTGTCGTTGCCTGCGTCCCTCCCAGCTCTTCTATCAGTTCATGCAATGACCCGCGCATCTTCTTCAGGTCCTTGAGCAACGCGTCCTTTATGCTCTCCTTGATGAATGTAGCAATTATCCGCGGCAGCTTGGGAAACTGGGCTGACGCAGGAACATAGTCGACGTCGTGCGGTAACGACTCCCAAGGCACGCCTATGTGAAAACCGCGGTTACCGGAGAACTTGACGCCGGCACTCACGCCGTAAGAGTCCAGGAAATCCATGACACGGCCAGCTGCCAGTTTTGCAGCCTCAAGGCCGATCGCAGAGTCGATATCAATTATGAGGTCCCAGCCCGTCCGCAGCTCGTTGAGCTCTGTCTGGCCCATGCCTGTACGGATGTTTACTGGATTCTTCCAGTGTTCGACAGTGCCATGGAAGGAAACACCGCCCCTTCTTACCATCTCCCGTATGTCACGCGGGTAGTTTATCGCATTAGGTCTGCTCATATGGCCGCCCTCACGCAGAGCCACAGAGATCTCGCGTTTTTGTGAATAGGAGAAGATCTGCTCTATCACGCGTCCGTTGTTGTAGTACTCGGATACGTCGGTTGCATTCATCTCCCCACCGCAAATCGTGGGAACGCTGCGTTTAAATAAACCAATTTCCTTTGTCTTACGAACATCGGTTCGTAAGTTTGCGACTTGGTCGCAAATGCACTGAAGGTGTACGCAATGAATTGCGACACATCGAAAAGCGACCTTTTCGAATGCAGTGCGTTTAAATACCACAAATATTACGACAGGGTATGGTTGCAATCTGGACTTACGTGCTGCTGAGTGTCTTCTTGGTAAGCGCCGTCTCGTTTGTTGGCATATCAGCCCTCGCTTTCAATCAAAGAACGATGAAACGGGCGCTCTTCTACATGGTTAGCTTCTCTGCTGGCGCGCTCTTCGGCGACGCGTTTATACACCTCTTGCCCGAAGCCATAGCCGCCTCCGGTTTCACCCTTGAGGTATCGTTATACATAATCACAGGGATCGTCGTATCGTTCGTCATAGAGAAGGTAATGCACTGGAACCACATGCACAGGCCCGGCACAGAGGAAAAGATTGAACCGTTCGCATTAATGAACCTGTTCGGGGACGCCGTCCATAATTCCATAGACGGGCTTATCATAGGGGCAAGCTACCTTGTAAGCGTTCCGGTAGGCATAGCTACGACGCTCGCTGTCGTATTCCATGAAATACCACAGGAAATAAGCGACTTCGGCGTCCTTGTTTACGGCGGTTTCACAAAATGGAAGGCGCTTTTCTTCAATTTCCTTGTGGCGCTAACAGCAATCGCAGGAGCGGCGGCAGCGCTGCTTCTCGGCAATTATGTTAGCGGTGTCACAGCTTTTCTTGTCCCGTTCGCCGCTGGCAACTTCATCTACATCGCAGGCTCAAACCTGATACCAGAGCTGCAGAAAGAGGTTCGCCCTATTAAATCGTTGAAGCAGACCATCACGCTCCTGCTTGGTATATTTGTGATGCTCGCCATAGCGCTCCTCGAGTAGCCTGTTAAAAGCGGGGAAAGCACAGGAAATAGACCCTTGACGGTAGTTACGTCAACGATAAATATAATCAAATGCATAATATATTCACCTAGTGGGGTGGTGTTCCGTCGCAAGACGGCAGGGTGCGTGCAGACTGTCTACTACACCTTCTGGTGTAAGGTGCCGTGTCCTCGACACTCTATAGCGGATCTGGCGCACCGTAACCACTAGGCTTTCATTGTTTTGCCAAGCCCTTTCTTGGTCAGCTCTGCCGCGACGAACACGGTCAGCGAAACGGCCAGAGCAACGAGCCAGTCCGTTGCAGCGAGGGGGACGACGTGGAAAACAGTTGCCAGCGGCGTGTAGACTATTGCAACTTGCATTAACACGGACACCAGGACAGCCAGGAACAGGTAGTTATTTCCGAGTATGCCTTCCCGAAGAAGCGACCCGTTTGTCCTGCTGTTGAAAACATTTACCATCTCAAAGAATACGATTGTTGTGAAAGCCATGGTTCTTGCATAGTCGAGCCCTTTTGGCATGTATAGGGAAAAAACTGTGACTATGCCTGCTGCGATCGTTAAGCCGATGACGCCAAGGAGCACGGTTGTATTGCGATCTAGGATGCCCTTATTCTTCTCAACGGGCTTCCGTTTCATTATGTTTTTGTCTATCGGGTCAACTCCAAGGGCAATGGCAGGCAAACCGTCTGTAGCGATATTAATCCATAGCAACTGCAGTGCTGTCAGCGGCAAGGACGGGAACAGGAGAATCGAGAATAATATGGCCAGTACTTCCCCTATGTTAGAGCTTAGAAGGTAGTTAACGAACTTCTGTATGTTATCGTAAACGCCCCGGCCCTCTTCGACTGCGGCGACTATGGAAGTGTAGTTGTCGTCTACGAGTATGACGTCCGAAGCCTCGCGGGCCACGTCCGTACCGGATATTCCCATTGCCACGCCTACGTCAGCTTTCTTCAGTGCTGGCGCATCGTTGACACCGTCGCCTGTCATCGCGACAACACGACCGCTTCGCTTAATTGCATCGACAATGCGGACTTTATGCTGGGGTGACACGCGCGCGAAAACCGAAACGCTTGGTATACGTTCGCTGAGCTGTTCGTCTGTCATTGCATCCAGCGCCCGGCCGTCTATCGTTCCTACAGTTTCCAAGCCTATCTGCTGCGCTACGGCCTGTGCAGTGAGGCCGTTGTCCCCCGTAACCATTACGGTGCGTATACCAGCTTCCCGCGCTGTTGCAACAGAAGATCTGATTTCGGGACGCGGCGGGTCTATCATTCCAACTATGCCTAGGAACACAAGGTTGCGCTCGGTCTCCTCGGGCGCATACTCATCCCGTTTCTCGATATCCCTGTAAGCGAAAGCCAAGAGCCGCAACGCCTGCGAAGCCATGCTGCCAGTTTCTGTCAATATGCGCACGCGGTCTTTCTGTGTGATCTGACGCACGCGCCCCTTAACGAGTATGCGATCGCATCTGTCCAGTACGGCTTCAGGCGCGCCTTTGGTGTGAACGAACAGCGTACGGCCAACAAGGTTGATCGTTGACATCATCTTCCTTTCAGAGTCAAATGGGATCTCAACAATGCGTTGGCAGCGCTTCTCTGTTTCCGCCTTATCCATCCCGGCTTTTCTGGCCAGCGTGAGCAGGCATCCTTCTGTCGGGTCTCCGAGTATTGTCCATCCGTCCCTCTCGTTGAGCTCTGCGTTGTTGCAGAGAACAGCGCCGCGCAGCAGTAGCATCAGCGTATCGTTTTTTGTTGGATCGGTCGCTTTGCCATCTAGAGTGAACGCTCCTTCGGGCCTGTATCCGACGCCGCTTACGCTGTAAGCGTTCTCGCAGTTGACGTGTGTTACGGTCATCTTATTCTGTGTCAGCGTCCCTGTCTTGTCCGTACATATGACAGACACAGAACCCAATGTTTCGACAGCCGGCAGACGTCGGATGATAGAGTTCTTCCTAGCCATTCGCTGTACACCCGCGGCGAGCGATACTGTAACGACAGCAGGCAAGCCTTCTGGTATTGCAGCAACAGCCAACGCCACGCCTGCGATGAAAGTCTGCCTTAATGTGTCTGGCGTTATCACCGACTGCTTGAGGATTCCGATTAACGTAACGACGGCGACAATGAGAATGGAAGCGATGCCAAGTCTCCTGCTTAGTTCGCCCATCCTTTTTTCGAGGGGCATCTCCTCCTTATGTTCCTGCACGAGGGAGGCTATAGTGCCCAGCTGGGTTGCCATCCCTGTAGCGACAACGATAGCCCGTCCGACGCCATATACAACATCTGTGCCCATGAACACCATGTTGCGCTGGTCTGCTGTTGGCGTGTCGCCTTTTGACGTACCGACGCTCTTCTTAACAGGAACCGATTCGCCTGTCAATGCGGCCTCCTGTATCTTAAGGTTGCTGACTTCGATAAGCCTTGCGTCTGCAGGAACCTTATCACCTGGCTCCAGCAGCATGACGTCTCCGGGGACAACGGCCACTGTCGCGACTTCTGTGCGCTTCCCGTCGCGCAGTACCGTGCAAGACGCCTTCACCATCTTTCGCAGGGCGGCCAGCGCGCGTTCGGCCTTGTACTCCTGGAAGAACCCCAATGCGGCATTGATGACCAATATCAGCACGATCGCTTCAGCGTCCAAGACTTCTCCGATGATAAATGACAGGGCCGCGGCAGCCAACAATGTTATGACCAGTACGTTTTTGAACTGCCCCACGAACAGGGCGACCGGACTGATGCCTCCTGTTTGTTTTAGCTCGTTTGCACCGTAACGCGCCAGGCGCGCGGAGGCCTCTGTAGAAGAGATTCCCGAAGGAGTGGAGCCAAGCTCTTTGTATAACGCGTTTACGTCAACAGTGTGCCACTGCATGAGTCTCTATGAGATAACACTTCATTTAAACCTTAGGCTGCGCCTACTCACCTTTCTTCTTGAGGACAGCGTCGCAGTTGGGACACATGCCCGCATCTTTGAACATCTCTTGGCAGACGCTGCACACATAAGCTATCTTTTTCTGCTCGTCGTTGTAATCTTCTGCCATGGCACCATCTCGAATGCATAATATTTATAGTCAGCCCGCCGGTACGCTGAAAACCCGAACGAATATTTTCAGCAGTTCGAATGGCGTGGGAAGGCCAAAAAAATGCAGCATTATGCTTCCTGCGAGCAGTATTATGATGGTGTAGACAAGGTGTTTTATGAATCCCATACAATCACGCCGCAGGTATTGCTATCCTCAAATAGTCCGCCTCTATGGTTTCGCCTGCAGTATCCATCGCCAACCCAGCGCCGCCCTGTATATAGGTTGTATCAGTCAAGAAAGCCACCCAGGAGGAAGGCTCAATAGTTCCGTCCTCCCATACCTTGCCAAAGTATATTCCGTTGCCTTCAGAAGCAATCTTAAAACGATACCATCGCTGGGTATCCCATGTCCACTGATATACGCCCTTTCCTTTCTTGGTCGTATCGCTCCAAAACGCAACTTCTGTAGCATCCGATCCACGCGATGCGATTCCAAAAGCGTAGCCGACGCCGTTCTGCTGCAGGAACAGAACAACCGGGGAGTCCCCTCTCAACTTTGCATCGAGTGTCCAAGGACTATTCTTAAATGAAGTCAAGTCGAACGCCTTGCCGATAGACTGCCCGTTGGAGAATGTTGCAGTTCCGCCAGATGCCGTTAGCGTGGCGCCCGACGCGTTCCACTGGGGAATATTGTTGAACTCTTCGTCATACAAACACATGCTTGCTGTAGTCGTTTTTATATCGAAGGCGCCGACCACCTCTATCTTTACCTGGCATGCTCCAGGAACCAGAGGCAGTGCAAGCTCGCCTACTGTGCTGGGCGCTATAGGAGCATTCTGCACGTAGGGCGTGGGTCTTCCATTAACCAGCACATTCAATCCGTTCTTGCCAATCGTGGAAGTGCCTTCATTGGAAACGAGTACTACGTTCTCCCTGACGCCTTTTATCGAAAAGCTTGACACAGAGGTGCCTGCCAAGCCGGTGGCCGCGACGCCCGTGCTCTTACCGGCTCCTATGAAGTAGATGGCCGCGGCAGCCAGTGCTATCACTATTATAAAAAGTAAAATTATGCCTGTTGTTGCGCTGCCTTTCATAGCCCTATAGAGCCGGCAGGCCTTAATAACGTTTACAACACAGCTCTGCCGTGAGTAAACTTTAAACGTTCGGCGCTTTCCAGCGCTTCCTTCTCAATATCGCTCAACGTAGCCGGGACTATAAGCACGGCAGGTGTGGGAAAGTCCGATACTTTCAGTTCTCCGATGGACGCGTACGCGACAGTGTCTGTCTCACCGAAAGATGCAACAACGACATGGCGTTCTACTGCCGCAACGCCTTTTTTTTGCAGCCGCTCGGCGTATTGAAGCCTTTCTATCGCTTCACGCACGTTCATTGGCCGTTCGCCGACGTCCAGCAGGCAAAGCGTGTGGGCTCCCACGCGCAGGTTCTCTACGATAGTATCGTAGAAGCTTGTCGGTTCATATCCCTCCTGAATGCGCGGAATCGTAGTAGTCTTGCCGAACTTGTAGATGGACAGTCCTGTGGACGCGATAGCCGAGTAAACAGAAGACCCGTGGATGACGCGCACGTCAACACCTTTCTTGCGCGCTTCTATGACAAGAGCCATGTGGGTGGTCGCCACCAACGGGTCTCCCGGAACGAGGATCGCCATGTCATCGAACCGCGCCTTCTCTATCAGCGTGCTCGCGTTTTCTTCCATATCCTTCCTCTTCGCTTCCAAGAAATGTTTGCCGGTCAGTTTTTCCAAAGCGGCAGCACCGCGCCATTTTGAAGTGTATGTTTCAATGTAAATGACAGAGCATGCTTTGGCAGTTTCGATTCCCCTCAACGTGATGTCTTTCTCGTCGTGGAGACCGACACCGATCAGGTAGAGCATGCAAGAGGTTAACCCCTTGCTCTTAAATAGTTCCTACCTTTGGGGCGGGAGCCCCAAAATTCAAGGGTTTAAATAACAAAACCTAAGGGGTTTTATGAAATTGTTTAGGGCAGCTGTTTTTGGTGCGGCAGGTTACGGTATTATAGCGTTTCTCTTTTTGATAACGGAAACCATCGGCTTATCAAGAGGTCCTGTGGCTTTCGGCGCAGTCGTTTTGAACTTTTTTACGACATCGGCGCTCGCGTACTCATACTTCAAGACTGCCGGCGTGGGTGCGCGCAACGAAGGCGTTATACTGGGTGTTCTATGGGTCTCGGAGGCCATCGTTTTGGAGTACATATCCAACGCCGTTTTCTTCGGCAACGCGTTGGCTTTTGTGACATACGCGCCTTTCTGGGTATACAACGCGGAAAGGCTTCTTCTGCCGCTTGCGTTTAGCAGCGGGCTCATCGAGGTACGCCCTCACCAACCGTAGTACAGCCTCTCCGAGAATGATTCGGGCAGCTTCGCACGCCTCGCCGACTCCGCGGTAAGGGTGATGTTGTATGCGACGCGGTGAAACGTAACTTGCCGTGTCTCCGTGTCGAGAAAGACGTAGCACGCACGAGGGTCACGGTCACGCGGCTGCCCGACAGAACCAACATTAATCAGGAGCCTGGCGTCGAACTGGCGCACAAACGGCGTGTGCGTGTGGCACGTCAACAGTATGTCAGCGCCTGTTTTGTCGAATATCCTCTTGGCGTCCTCTGCTATTATATTCTGGTATATCTCGCCGCTGATCAGGTTGTCTGGCGAGCCGTGAACGAGCAGTATCTCTAATCCGTCGCTGTGTATGCCCACGTACTCCTCCAGTTTATCCAAGAACCGCCTGTTTTCCTTTGTAAGAATTTGGCTTGTCCAGGCTATCGTATCCACAATGTCCTTGTCCAGGCCCGTGGTTAGGTTCTTGAGAAGTGCAACATCGTTGTCCCCCTTTATTCCTATCAGGTTGCGCTTTCCGCGCAGCAGGGTGCAAACCTCGTTGGGGTGCGGGCCCTGCCCTACGGCGTCGCCGCCGAAGAGGTAGTAATTGATTGCAGGGCCGTAGTTGATGTTTATGTGCTCGAATACGGCTTTGAGAGCAGCGTAGTTCGCATGGACGTCCGCGAAGATTGCGTATTTCATGCGATAAGATTATTTTTGCCGCTTAAAAACCTATCAATCGTACAGAACGTATGGAGAGAACACGGGCGTACGACGTTGTAGGCGATATAGCCATTGTGGAGATAGATGATAACGCTGAATTCAATGAGATAGCTAAGTCCATTATGGGCTCCCACAAAAATATCAAAGTCGTCTTGAGGAAGGTGTCCGAACGCATAGGAACACACCGCACGCGCACATACGCACATCTGGCCGGCGAACGTCGCACAACGACCGTGCACAAGGAGAGCGG
>JACQIF010000068.1 GCA_016198635.1 Candidatus Aenigmatarchaeota archaeon | reverse complement strand
GTATACGAATGGCTCTACCATCAATTCCTTCAGCTTCTGTTTTATTCTATCTCGCAATTTGGTATCAAGATTACCTAAGAACTTATCCACGTTGGGGTGTAGGAGAATCTGCCACATAACTACCCAAGTCTAACATATTCGGAATCCTGTGTCTTCCTGGCGTCGGCAAGCCTTTTCTTCGCTTCTTTCGTGAAAGCTCCTTCCTGAGAAAGTATGTGTTTTATGAGAGATACGTCCCTTTTCAGCTCTTCCAAGTCCTTGTGCATATGCGCCAGTTCTGTCATAATTAATTATGCCAGCAAGCGCTTATAAATACACTTTCGACGGTGTGTTGGATAACATCTATTTATTTCTTATTAACAATCTATATCTATGGCCAGAGATTTTGACACGCGAATAGTTTTTCCACAAACTAAAATGGTGGCTTATTTCAGAGAATCTACATATTCTTATAGGAAAGAACATGATTTGCAAGAAGCTTCTGAATACTTGGATGAAAGAATAAGAAAATTGAATATGACCAAGTTTAATGAATTTGGGCTGTCTTTTGTGGATAGCTGGGAACCTCCATATGCAATACCATCAGAGATAATTGAATTAAAAATCAAACGGCCATACAGAGCGACAGTATTTCAAAGGATACTTGTTCCTGAACCTCGTAGTGTATTGTCGTTTACACTCGGCGATAGTCAGCTTGAACCTTACGCCGATTACAAATTTCCAGAGAGAACTAATGTACTAGACTTGGAGGTTCTGGCTATTGTTGGAGAGGAGTTCAAGCAAGCTTCAGAGCGAGCCAAGAAAACTAAAACGATGGACTTTACTGCACCAAAACCCCGCGCCATCAAAGGAGTAGAGCTTGAAGGCATCTTCATGGACGGGTCTCTCAAAATAACAAAGGATAAAGGGGAAGAAAGAGTAATAAGATGGATGAGAAGCGGTAGAATGGAAGAAAGCTTAAGAGCGTATAAGGCGCATTCTGGCATACTCCCGTCAAATGATTTTCAATAGATGGGCTGAATAGTTAAAATGGAATGTTCAAAGCCGTATCGTCTCCAAGTCTTTAGGAGTAAAGATTGGAAACTCAAACCAACCTAATGGTTTCCATATTCCTCGGCACAATAGTTTCAATCTTGAACGCCTTGTGTATCGAGCGTGCGAGATCGAGACAACGCGACTCCTCGCCGTGCACGCATATCACGCGCTGCGGGCGACCACGCAAACGGTGCACGTACGACATCAGCTGGTTGCGGTCAGAGTGGCCGGAGAAGCCGTCGATGCTCACGACTTCCATGTTTATCTTGAGCAGCGTCCGCTTGCCTTTCTCATCGAGAGGAATCTCCTTCCAGCCGCGCTGTATCTTTGCACCAAGCGTGCCTTCGGCCTGATATCCCACGAACAGCAGCATGTTCTTCGGGTTATCGGCGAAGTTCTTCAGGTACTCGACCGCGGGCCCGCCCATCAGCATGCCTGACGTTGCGATGACGACGAACGGGTCTGCGCTGTTGATGACCTCCTTACGCTCGGTGCCGGAACCGACGCGCTTGAATATTGAACTAACGAACGGATTCTCCCCCTTGCTGAATATCTTGTACTGCATGTCCCGCGACATGTATTCAGGATATGTCGTGTGTATCGCTGTCGCGTCCCATAGCATCCCGTCCAGATAGCACGTATTTTTGAAGTCGCGCACGCCTGCTATGACAGCCATCACTTCCTGCGCGCGCTCCACGGCGAACGATGGTATAAGGACCTTCCCGCCGCGTAGCATCGTTTCCAGGATCTTCTCGGCCAGCTTGCGTTCTGCATCCGAACGAGGCGGCTGTATGGCGTCGGCTGCGCCGTACGTAGATTCTGTTATGAGCGTCTCAACACGCTGGAAGTCCGAGTACGCCGGTTCCAGTAAACGCGAACGTTCAAAGTTGTAGTCGCCTGTGTAGACGATGTTATGAAGACCGTCCCCTATATGCAAGTGCGTCAGCGCAGAGCCCATTATGTGCCCTGCGTTCTGGAAGGTTAAGCGAACGTCAGGAGCAATATCCGAAACCTCATTGTATTCAAGTGTTATGGAGTGCTTGATAGCTTTCTCTATCGCTTTGCTCGTATAAGGCGAACCGCCGCCTTCGCGCTCGGCGATGTCCATGTAATCGAGACACAGCAGAGTCATCAGGTCACGCGTCGGTGCCGTGCAGTATAGAGGCCCCTCGTAACCGTATTCATAAAGGTAAGGCATGAAACCGACGTGGTCCAGGTGCGAGTGTGAGATTATCACGGCATCAAGAGCTTTCATGTTGAACTCGGGCACTTGGAGGTACGGGTACTCTGGCTTTGCGGACGGCTTGATGCCACAGTCCATCATCACGCGGCTGTTTGGCGTCGAGACCTGCATGCATGAACGCCCGACTTCGCGGAACGCGCCCATCGACGTGAGGCGCACCCATGATATCTCTTTCTTGTCTGCAGTGTGGATGCGTTTTCCGATGTCGTTTAAGAATTTACGCCGAAACTCTGACTCCTTGAAAAGGACTTTGCGTATAGTCGCAACGACGTCCGATGGGATTACAGGCGCGCGCTTCACTATCGGAGCCCACAGCGTTTGCTCACGTACGGCACGCAGCGTTTCGCCGCCCTTCCCTATGACAAGCCCCGGTTTTAGAGCCTCTATAGTTACGCGGGAAAAGGCTGGTTCAAACGTTATCTCTGCTAGGCCAGCGGCTTCAGGCATCAGCTTCTTTATCGTCTCGCGGACCTCTTCCATGTCCTTTGTTATTGACGGGTCAGGGCGTATCTCGATGCGTTTCTTCAGCTTCGAGACGAGCGGCTTGATGAAAGAGCCGTTCGCGAGGAACGTGTCCGCGTTCTTTACGTAGACAACAATCTCGGAGCCTTCAAAAGCGATGTCGCTGACGTCTGCGTCTGCAGGAAGACCGGCTTTTACTTCGTCTATTATGTTCACTAAACACACCGTTTGCTAATGTTTTGTAAAAATGTGCGCGCCTGTTAGAATGTTTGCGCTCACTTGTTGTAAGATTCTATTTCCTTGTCTGTTAGCTCTCTATAGCCTTTTTCGTCTATGATTGCGATAGTGAAGCCGTCGCCGCCCGAAGCTGCATCGCGTTTTGTGGCTGCACGAAGCGCACGGATAGTCAGCGCCGTAGTCTGCTCGCGCGTCAGCGTGCGCTTGTACTGGTCTTCCAGTACGCCAAGCGCGTATGGCATCCCGCTGCCTGCTGTCATGTAGTCCTCGCTGTCCACGATTCCGCCGACTGGGTCAAGCCCAAATACCTGGGCGCCCTTGGCATCGAAGCCTCCGAGCGTGAACTGGCCCATGTAAGGATAGTATTTGGAGCCCTGAAGTATGTTCGCGAGAAGCGTAGCCGCGGAACGGACGCCTATGCGCTCGCCGCGCTGGAGTTTGTATAGCTTCGTCTCCGCACGCATGTACCGGACGATAGTTTGGACGTCGCCTACGGAGCCGGCCACGGTCATCCCTATGTGCTCGTCTATCTGGAACACTTTGCGCGTGTGCGTGCCGTCAACTAAGTAACCCATCGTTACTTTCTTTTCAGCGCCCAGAACGACGCCGCCTGCGTACGTAACGACGACGTTTGTGGTGCCTGTGCGTTTCTCAAGTTCAGCCATAAAACACCCTCTTGGTGAAAAGGAGTGATCTACGTACGCGCAGATACATATATAAATCTTGTTTCTTGTGCGGCAGGCTGTTTGGAAGCTTAACCGGCGTTCCTGACATGGCGTCATCTTTATTAACCAATCCTCGCACCAGAATAGCATATGACGATGTTTTCTCGCGAGACCGAGCTGGGTATCGGCATAGTAATCGTTGTCCTAGTCATCGCGGCTTTCCTGACAGGCGGGACACCGGTAAGCACCGGAAATACGTCCCCAGAGAGTCCGTACCAACAAACCGGATCCACAAATCAGCCCAGTGAAATTTTGCCCGGTGCAGCCACGATAACTGTCAGCGATGCGGGGTTCGCGCCTTCGTCAGTTTCGCTGGCAGCCGGGGAAGTAGAGATAACGGTCACGAACGCCGCTCAACGCACTCACGGCTTTACGCTGGCCGCATATGGCATAGACCAGATAGTCCCTGCTGGCGCCTCGCGGACATTCAAGTTTACGGCAACCACAGGCACGTACACCTTCGCCGATACCATAGACCCTTCAAAGACAGGGACGCTGCGCGTGACGTAGTCACGTATTTCCTCCAGTTTCCCGGAGTGCAGACGTCTTCGAACGCGGTTCGCAAGACTTCGGACAGAGTCCGAAGACGGGTGTCTGCTGTCACATCTCAATCCTAAGCAGCTTCTTCTTGATATTGAGGCCCCCTGAGTATCCTCCAAGAGAGTAAGAACCGACGACCCTATGGCATGGGACGATTATAGGCAACGGGTTTGCGGCACAGACGTTTGCAACGGCACGATACGCACGCGGCCGGCCAACGAGCTCTGCCAAGCGTTTGTAAGACACAGTGATGCCCAAAGGGATGTGCCTCATCTCCAAGAGCACACGCCGCTGGAAGGGCGTAAACGGCTTGACGTCTATCTCATAGTCTGCAAAGTGCCTGCGTTTGTGGCGCAGGTAGTCGTATATGTCCCGCTCTATCTCCTTCTTGGTCTTGTTTTTCACAAGAGTTTCGTCTATCTCTACGCGGGCATCGCAGACACGGACCAACATGCTTATGAATTGGACACGCAAGATTATTAACTATGCGCGTGTTCCTCGTGGATGCCGATTATATCGTAGAGGACGGCAAGCCGCTGGTGCGCCTCTTTGGCGTTGACGCAAACGGTGCTTCTGTGTGCGTGCTCGACACGTACGAACCTTACTTGTATGCAGCGCCCACGCACGTAACCAAAGAGCTTCAGGACCGCATCTCCAAACAGGACGGTGTAACGAGGGTCGATGTCGTAAAGAAAAATCTTAATGGGCAAGAGACGGACGTCATACGCGTCTATGCAGCCACGCCGTCGGATATACCCAACGTCCGTGACGCGTTGAAACGCTTCCGTGAGATCGGACATGAAGGCTGCTACGAGTACACTATAAACTTCTACAAGCGCTACCTGATAGACCGTGGGGTCGCGCCGGGCGCGTGGTATGATGTCGATGGAAACGACGTTAAGAAAAACTACGAGTGGGACTTCAAGGTGATAGTGAAGGCGAAGAGCATACGGCCTGCCAGCGGAGAGAAGCCGAAACTGCGGACGCTCGCGTTTGACATAGAGTCATACGAGGAAGGCGGGAAAACAAGAATAATAATGCTCTCCCTGTACGGCGAACGCTACAAGCGCGTTTACACCTACAAGAAGGCTAAGTACGCATCGTACGTCGACACCGTAAAGGACGAAAAGGAGCTCTTGCAGGCATTCGTCAACGCCGTGCGTGCGTACGACCCTGACGTGCTCGTCACGTACAACGGCGACGAGTTCGACTTCGCACTTCTTGGCGAGCGGTGCGATGAGCTTGGCATTCGATTAACGTTAGGACGCGACGGCAAAGAGGTTACTCATGTGAGACGAATGCGCGTCTCGTCCGCGCGGCTCGCAGGCCGCGTGCACATGGACCTTTACCAGCTCGTCAACAACATCCTCAAGTTCCACCTTGACACGGAAACTCTGACGCTCGATGCGGTAGCGTCTGAAGTGCTGGGCGACAGGAAGATAGAGGTAACATACGAACAGATGCTGGAAGCATGGAGGAGCGGCCAGACTGCGCGTCTTGCCGAATATAACCTGAAAGACTCGGAGCTTACGTATCGCCTCGCGCTTCACTTCATGCCTCTTGTGAACGTGCTGGCCCGTATCGTCGGCCAGCCTCCATTTGACGTTTCGCGGATGTCTTACTCACAGCTGGTCGAATGGTACTTGACACGCCAGGCGCACGCGATGGGATACATAACACCAAACCAACCCAAGTTTGAGGAGATTGAGCACCGGCGCGGACGTACGTATGCAGGCGGTTACGTCAAGGAGCCCATCGGCGGCATACATGAAGGCATCGCCGTTATGGACTTCAGGTCGCTCTACCCGAGCATAATCGCCTCTCACAACATCTCGCCCGAAACGCTGGACTGCGCTGACTGCGAAGGCGTGCGCGTTCCAGGGACAAAACACCACTTCTGCAAGAAGCGCAAAGGGTTCTACTCGACGGTCGTCAGGGGCCTCATAGAGGAGCGCTTGCGCATCAAAGGCCAGATACGGAAAGCCGGCCACGAGCAAGAGGACCTAAAACTGGAGGAACAGGCTCTCAAGATGGTTACGAACGCTTCGTACGGCGCGCTGGCGTACGTGGGGGCCAAGTGGTACTCATACGAGTGCGCCGAGTCCGCGGCTGCATACGGACGCTACTATATAGAGTTGACAATCACAGAGGCCGAGAAGTCCGGTTTCACGGTAATCTATGCGGACACGGACTCGTGTTTCGTCAAGAGCGGCGGGAAGATCAAGAATGTTGAAAAGGCAGCTGCTGAGTTTAAGGACAATATGAACAAGAAACTGCCGGGCATCTCCGAACCCGCCGATGTTCGAAATATTTCGAACCGCGGTTCGAAAATTATGGAACTTGAGCTGCAGGGCACCTACACACGAGGAATATTCATACCGAAGGGCTCTGGCCATGGAACCGCGAAGAAGCGCTACGCGCTAATCGACTCGAAAGGAAACCTTACTATACGCGGCCTCGAGACCGTCCGCAGGGACTGGTGCGCGCTCGCCAAGAATGTGCAACGCGAAGTTCTCATGTATATTTTGAAGAAAAAGGATAAAGAGGGCGCTATAGGGTATATGAAAAGCGTTGTAGAAAAGGTACAAAAGAAAAACATTCCCATTCGAGACCTTGTGATACACGAACAGCTGACCAAACGCTTGGAAGAGTACAGGCAGATAGGCCCCCACGTAGTGGCGGCGCGCAAGATAAAGGAACGCGGCCGTCCGTACGGACCGGGGATGGTAGTTGCCTACGTCATCGCAGAAGGAAATGGTTCGATATCCCAACGCGCCGAGCCTCTTGAAGATGCGTCTGTCGAGCGCATCGATTCAGACTATTACATCAATAACCAGATAGTTCCGGCAGGCATGCGCGTCTTGCAAGTACTGGACGTAACGGAAGACGAGCTGAAAGGGCTGGGTTCCCAACAGACAATAAGAAAGTTCGTGAAAAAGGGTTAGACATGCCTTCCATACGTGCCATCATATTCGATTTCGACGGGACGTTCGCCCCGCAGACCAATCGCCTGCACTTCCTCTCGTTCGCCCGCGCCTTCGAACGTGCCGGATACAAACTGACCGAACGGGAACTGGCTCCGCTGATGGGGGTGCCGCAAGACGAAATCGTACGAACACTACTGCCCAGCTCAGACGAACAGGAAGTCCGTGATATAAGCGCCCACAAGTCAGCAGAGTACAAAAAACTCATAGAACACGAACGCATACCCAAGGCAAACATACGCACCGCAGAAACCCTCAAAAAACGCGGCTTCAAGGTCGCGATCTCAAGCGGTTCGTACAGATGGGCCATCACGAAACTGCTGCCCGCGCACCTGATGAACGACCTTATAACAGCAGAGTCTGTACATCGACCGAAGCCTGATCCTGAGATCCTGCTGAAGACTGCGCACGATATCCACGTGCATCCCGAACACTGCGTATATGTGGGCGACTCATGGCGAGACTGCGAAGCAGCAAGGCGTGCCGATATGTTCTTTGTCGGTGTGTTGGCTGACTTGACCGCAGATGAACTTGTGCTGGCGGAACCTGACATGATAATCGACCGCGTATCAGAACTTTTAAAGATCTTTAAAAAGGCGCCGCAAGAGGTTGATTCCTGATGGGGTACAGAAAGGGAACCGTTGTAGTAGGAGGCAGGACTCTGCAGGTCAGTGTAGCCCTTGGAATTTCCAAGATGCGTGGTATGATGTTCCGTACGTGGGCGGACGTACACGGTATGCTGTTTCCATTCCCGTACGCAGGCAAGTGGGGCGTCGAGATGCCTTTCTGCCCCAACATGGATGTAGTATTTTTAGACTCCGAGAAACGCGTCATCGAAGTGCAGAGTGCGCGCCCGTGGGGACGCGATCCACGAACGTGGAAGATATATCGTCCGGCCGTTCCGTGCAAGTACGTACTGGAGCTGCCTTCAGGCCACGGCGCCTGGTTCAGAAAAGGTGCACGTGTTGTTTTAAATCTCTAAGCCGTCACGGTGTGTGATATGCCAGATGAACGCATCGACTCTGTCAAAAAAGCAGGCAGGATATTGGCTGAGGCCAGGAACTATGGCGCCACGCTCGTCCGTGCCGGAGAACGTGCGCTGGACGTCGCGAATGCCGTCGAGTCCAAAATCCGTGAGCTGGGAGGCGAGCCGGCTTTCCCCACGAACGTCTCGTTCAACCACATCGCTGCGCACGATCTGCCTGACCACGAAGACGTACGCAAGTTCAACGAAGGCGATGTTGTGAAGCTCGATATCGGTGCGCATGTAAAAGGCTGGGTCACTGACAGCGCTGTAACGATCGTTGTCGGGAAAAACGACGTCGGAGAAAAGATAAAACAGGCCGCAGAACTCGCCCTCCAGAATGCCATCAAATTGATGATACCGGAAAATACAATAGGGCAGGTCTCTGCATCTATAGAAAAAACCATCCGTGACGCAGGCTTCAACCCGGTGATAAACCTGACAGGCCACGGCGTAGGGCAGTACGAGGTACACGCGTCCCCTGCGATACCCAACATCGCTACGAAATCTCCGTACGTCCTCAAGGAAGGCGACGTGTTCGCTATTGAACCTTTCGTAACGACAGGCATGGGAATGGTAAAGGAAACGAGCGGCACGCAGATCTACAGGTGGCTGAACGACCGCCACACACGCTTCCCCGAAAGCACGAAAATCCTGAAGATTGCAAAAGAAAAGTACAGCAAACTTCCCTTCGCCAAAAGATGGTTGGTCAAGGACGCTGGCGTGACGCCTGCAAAGCTTGCGCTCGTGTTGAGGGGGCTAGTGGAGATAGGCTCTCTCTACGAATACCCGCCTTTGCGGGAAGTTTCGGACGCGCTTGTTGCGCAAGCCGAACACACGGTTATCGTGGGGAAGGAGCCGGTGATGGTAACGGCTTAGTGGCGCGGCGGGTGGGAATCTCACCCTAGTTTTGAACCCACGCAGGCTTTCGCCTACTAGCGTCTCATGCTAGCGTCATAACCGCGCTAGACTACCGCCGCACCGCTTGACACAAGATCTTCTAGAAAGTCAAGCCTTTTCGACCACCGCGGTGGTGATAAAAGTACTACCATTGACGGTGGTGAAATCGAAACCCTGAAGTAAGTTTTAAATACCAGAAAGGCCGATTGTATACAGCGTCTCATGTTAGTGGCTAACCTGCTAGGTTACCTAGTAAGAATCCGTAAGGCTTGCGCCTACGAGCTTCGAAAGAAGCTGCCCCAAAAGGGGCACCATTTCAAAATTTCTTATTTTCTAAACTAATTATAACCGTTGTTCTAGCATATTGTCATGGTTAACACATTCGATCGTGAACAGTCACAATCCAAAGAAAAATACTTT
>JACQIF010000075.1 GCA_016198635.1 Candidatus Aenigmatarchaeota archaeon | reverse complement strand
GTCGCACTTTTTACGTTGGACGTTGAGATGCGCACTGACACGGCAAGCGATTCGTTGCGGGGACCGAGCCACCTCATCTCCACCTTGCGCCCACGACCGTCAACGGAAAACGACGTCGCATTCTGTGTCGCTGCCGTGCGGCTCACAGTCACGTTCGTCTCAAATCCCTTCCCGCCTATGGACGCGCTGTCTATCGCGGACGCCAGTTTCTCGACCTCTTTCTGGGCGGCCAGTTGCTGCCGCGCGCGCTCGACGCTGATGTTGCGCTCGCTTATGCTGAACAGCACAATGGATGTCAGGACGAGCACGATGCCTACCACCACCATCAGCTCCACGCCACTCTGTCCTTTTTGCATCACAGTCACCCTGAAGTAGGTCGTTTTATCTCAAGCGTGTAGTTAAGCGTCACAGAACCGCCGTAGCCTCCTGTGCTGACGCCGCGGAACACGTACGTCCCGGAAACCGACGGGAACGTGCCTGTCACATTGCACAGCGTCGTTGACGTAACGACCGAATCGGCGTCCCTTGACTTGACGAAAAACTTTATCGTGCGGTTGTCGATGGAACTCTGGGTCAAGTCCGTGAACGACGGTATGAAAATAGATGCGCGCGACGTGGTGTTGCGCGGGGCGGTGCACAGGAAGTTGGCCATCTCGGCCAGGCCGTTCGCCGCAGTGCGGGCCTCAGCCACCTGCAATGCAGCCTTCTGCTCCGAGAAGAGGCCGAATGCCACTGCAAAAACCACCACCAACGCTGACGTGAGGATGACTGCGACCATCATATATTCGAGTGATATCTGACCCCTCCGCGAACGCATGTGCAGGCTTGCAAGAGTCATATAGTATCCCTTACTGCGCCTTCTGTGTTATGTTCAGGAGCGTCGCCTCGCGCTTCACCACGAACACGTAACTCCCTGCAACGGAGGGGATGCTCCCGTTAACGTCGCACTTCGTCGAGGCGGAAACGAACTCATACCTCTCACGATGCCTCAAGGCAAACTTTATGGTGCGGTTTGCTATCGAGCTGTTATTCGAGTCAATAAAATCGGGAACAGGAACGAGCACTTCGCTCTGCGAGTTCTGCGCCTGAAGGCAGAGCGTATTCGCCGCGTCTGACAGGGAAGACACGGATATGCGCGCCTGGCCAAGCGCTGTTTCAAACGACCTGTTGCCGAGGAAGTCTACGGCCAGGAAAAATAACGGTACAAAGAGGAGGATGCCGACAAGCGCCACGCCGAGGAGCTCGAACGCCGATTGGCCTTTTCCCGTAGTTAGAGCGGGAAACCTGTTTCCTGCGTGCATAAGGAGCGTAGGCAAGACTGAATTATAAAGCTAGACAACCTGCGTCTTGCCTTTCACGACGCGGTTGGGAACGTAAACGACGCTCGTTTCTTCGTCGGTGTAGTTGACCGCGATCTTCACTTGGAACGTATCCCCTGCTTTTTTCGACGCGGCCGCGCGGTCTATGGACAGCACACGCGTCACGGTCTCTCCGGGAAAGAGGGACGCACTACTAGTGTTCTGTATTATCTTTGCTAGTGTCGATCTGTCTATCTCGCTGAGGTTTATCTTGTTGACAGTTATCTTGTTGTCCCCGTTGTTCTGCAACGTCAGTGCGAACGTGTCGTTGCCTGTGCCATTGGCCCCCCACCTGTAGCCTATGAGGGCCACCTGCTCGAACTGCTGCGAGAGACCCGAACCGGAACCGGAGATGGAAAGCCCTATGTCCCCGAAGTTCAGCTGGAAGACGGCGACGCCTACTATGATGAGCAGTGCGACGACCCAGGCGTAGTTCATGAGATATTCGATGGAAGCTTGTCCGCGGTTGTTGCCTAGCATATCTCAAACCTTCCTCGCGTTGCTCGTGAGGTCATGAAATACTCTATAGATGCCTGCCCTTTGAGCGAATCCATATTTGTCCTTAGGGATGCCTCAATAAAAGCCTGTCAGTACGGCTGTGTGGCTGCAGTTACGTTTCGCACGGGC
Organism: Candidatus Aenigmatarchaeota archaeon; assembly: GCA_016198635.1. GTDB lineage: Archaea > Aenigmatarchaeota > Aenigmatarchaeia > PWEA01 > JACQIF01 > JACQIF01. Next base: position 1,046 of record JACQIF010000075.1, on the reverse strand, counting down.
TTGTAGACGAGGCCTGTCTGGGTGTCTGCATAACCCATGACGATTCCTATTGAATAGGGTTTGCCTACTTTACCGCAGGAAGGAAGGGTCGCTTTGCAGGCTGCAACCTCGCCAGAGAACACGGTGGTACTGGAGAACCCGTCGCATGCGCCTATCCCTGACGCTCCTGAAAGCCCTGTTACCTGCCACGGCGGCTTGAGTTCCAAGGCGTTCGCGCCGTTGTTCTGCACAGAGAGCGTAAACGTAGTTCCGGCAGAGGAGCCGACGCATTTGTACCCTATGATGGCGAGCTGTTCGCCTCCTTGGACGACGACAGCGGACTGTGTGGCAAGCGAGTTACCTATTCCACCTATATTCAAGCTTAATAGCGCTACTGTAAGTGCGCCTACTGCTATCACGACGAAGGCAAGTCTCTGAAAGAACTCCGTTGTCTGCCCGCTGCGCTGCATCATCAGAAGCACTTCCCTTCGGACGAATAAAAAGGTGCTACGCTCACGCAGCCTGCAATGTTCCGGTGAAGTTGCGCACTGGCTTGTACACAACGCCTGTGTTATCGTCTGTGTAAGCTATGCTGACCATTATAGTATAGGACTGGCCTGCCTTGGTGGCACAGAGAGTCGAATTGCCGCTTGCGGATGTGCACGCCACAGACTGCCCGGGGAAGAGGTTCGTCGCGCTGGCTCCGTTGCACGTGGTGTACGTATAGTTGGCCTTGGCGGCCTCGACGCCAGAAGCGGAATTATTGGGCGTTATGTTAACGAATATGTTCTTGAGGAGAGTGGCGCCGTTGTTTTGTACTGAAACAGTCGCAACTAGCCCGGCGCTGCACGTGTATCCGACCACAGACAACTGCTCGCCTCCCTGAATGACTGTGGAAGACTGTGATGTCAACGAGTTTCGCACGCCGCCTATGTTGAGTCCGAAGATGGCGATGCCGACGATGATTATGACTGCGATTGCCCAGGTGTAGTTCGTTAGATACTCGATAGCTGCCTGGCCTTTACGCGTATTCATAGAAACAACCTATTAGGCTGCCTGCGTCACGC
>JACQIF010000074.1 GCA_016198635.1 Candidatus Aenigmatarchaeota archaeon | reverse complement strand
TTCATCGGTTCTTGGCTGGCGCGTGCGCTGGCGGACGCTGGCGCTAACGTCGTCGCCATAGACATCAAAGACGAGGATCTAAAAGTTCATAGTATAAAAAATGTTCGTTATTTGAATGTCGATATACGAGATTATGAAAAATTGAAAGACGCTTTGAAGAAAAATGAGATTGAATACGTCTTCCACCTCGGCGCGCAGGCTATTGTCACGATCGCTAACAAAGATCCGCCGACGACATTCGCCACGAACATCGGCGGCACCTGGAACCTTCTCGAAGCTGCGCGGACGCTCGGCACCATTAAAGGCATCGTCGTTGCATCAAGCGACAAAGCGTACGGCGACCACGAAACGCTCCCGTACACAGAGGAGGCGCCTCTCATAGGACGGCATCCTTATGATGTTTCGAAGTCCTGTACAGATCTGCTCGCCCAGGCGTACCACAGAACGTACGGACTGCCCGTTGCGATAGCGCGCTGCGGGAACGTCTACGGCGGAGGCGACCTGAACTGGTCTCGGGTTGTGCCGGGAACCATACGCTCGATACTGCAGAACGAACGCCCTGTCATACGCAGCGACGGCACGCCGACACGCGATTATGTTTACGTTAAAGACGTCGTGAACGCCTACATGGTTCTTGGCGAGCGCGTCAGTGACGCCGGCGTCACAGGAGAGGCCTTCAACTTCGGCTACAATGACCCGAAGAGCGTGCTTGAAATCGTTAACTTGATACTCGAACAATCAGGAGCGAACCTTAAACCCGTTGTCGAAGGCAACGCACCGAACGAGATACAGAAACAGTACCTGCTTTCTGAAAAGGCGCAGCGCGTGCTGGGGTGGAAGCCGACGTACGCACTTGAGAAAGGGCTCAAGGAAACGGTAGAGTGGTACAGAGAATACTTGGGCTCATTAGAAAGGGTTTAAATGATCCAAACAGTTTTAGTAGAGCAGGTGTATTAGATGCCATTCACATTCGAACGCTTGGCGATTCCAGACGTCGTGCTCGTAAAGCCTCACGTACACGGAGACGAGCGCGGCTTCTTCATCAAATTTTACGACAAGAAGGCCTTCGAGCAAGCCGGAATCCGCGCAATGTTCATCGAGGACAGCCATACGCGTTCGGCGTCGGGCGTCCTGCGAGGCCTCCACTTCCAGAGCGGCGCGCACGCGGAAGCGAAACTGGTGCGCTGCATCCGCGGCGAAGTTTACGACGTAGCCGTAGACTTGCGGAAGGGTTCTCCAACATTCGGTAAGCATGTCGCAGTAACGCTCTCCGCGGATAACAAGAACGTTCTCTTCATACCCCGCGGGTTCGCACATGGCTTCGTTGTAGTGAGCAAGGAAGATGCGGAGATGCTATACAAGATAGACAATGCGTACGCCCCTGAACATTCGAAAGGACTGGCGTGGAACGATACAGACGTTAACATAAAATGGCCTGTCAAAAACCCTGTACTGTCAGACAACGACAAGAAGTGGCCAACGCTCGCGAACCTGAAAGAGCTGCCTCATGCCTAGCTTTCCAAGAGCTTCTTCATCTCGCGCGCTCCGTCCTCGACACCGCGCATTTTTATGCCCAGTTTGGTTATCTTGTCTATCGACAGACGAACGCGCTGGCGTTTTGCCGGAAGCTTGAACTCTTCGCTGGTTATAGGGACTATCTTCGTTTCGTCGAGAGCGAACGCACGGGCCACGCGCAACGCCCACTCATAGCGGTTCAGGAAATCCGGCCCGACGACGTGGTATGTACCGGTTGCGTTTCCTTCGAGCAGTTTTGCTATTGCATTCACCAAATCCGGTATGTACGTTGGCATGTTGTACCAGTCCGTTGGCTCGCGCACGCTCTCCCCGGCGCGAACCTTCTCCACGACACGCAAAACGGTGTTCTTCTTGTGCCACTGTTCAACGAGCCCGTAAGGCTGGTCTGTACGAACGATGAGGTGGCGAGCGTACGCACGGCAGAGCTCTTCGCTTTTGAACTTGGTAAAGCCGTTGTAGTTGATGGGATTCGGCGTGTCTTCTTCTGCGTAAACGCTCTTGGCGCCGTCAAATACCGCGACGGTCGAGATATAGACAATTTTGCAGCCGACGCTCTTGCATCCTTCCAGTACATTCGCCGTCCCCTGCACGTTCACGGCGTCAGCCGGCGCATGGTCGGTTTCGCACAAGTCCACGTTGGTAATGGCGGCGCTATGCATGACGACATCGGGCTTGAAGGACTTGATGAGAGCTATCGTAGCGTCACGGTCACGTATGTCAAGCTCCTTGGCCTCTACGATATTCTGTGGAGGCTTGCGGGAGAGGTATGTTATCATCACGTTTTCCGTCGGAACGGAAATTGCCAAAGCTTTGGCGAGCGCAAATCCAATAGTTCCGTTGCCTCCTGTTATCAGGTAACGCATGCTTAGCGAACGCAGGACATCTTTATATTATTGTTTTACGCAGCGCACGCATGCACGTCGGAGAACACAGGAAAAACAGCGCATGCCGAGCATGCAAAGGAACGCGCCTCACCAAATTTCTGGATCTGGGACTGTTTCCTGCTGTAAATAATATGCTGACGAAGGAAGCGCTCGCGCAAAGCGAACCGCACTATCCTCTGGAAGTGTACTTCTGCCAGGACTGTGCACTTGTCCAACTCGTCCATATTGTCCCTCCCGAAATCCTGTTCAGCCACTACGTCTATCTTACTGCGACATCGTCCACTATGGTCGCGCACCTAAAGGAGATGACGAAAGACGTCCACGAGCGTTTTCTCTCGCGCGGCGGTCTAGCAGTCGACATCGGGAGCAACGACGGCACATTATTGAAAGGTTATCCAAAGGGGGTGGAGCTCTTGGGAATCGAGCCCGCGCAGAACGTCGCAAAGATGGCTAACGAAGGAGGCGTCCGCACAGTCGCCGAGTTCTTCAACGAGAGCACGGCCAAAACGGCTGCCAAGAAGTTTGGTAAAGCGGATGTCATAACAGCCACGAACGTCTTCGCCCACATCGACGACTGGGACAGCGTCATACGAGGCGTCGACGCGATGCTAAAGGACGATGGCATCTTTGTCATAGAAGCGCCTTATCTGGTGGACTTCATAAAAGGAAATGAGTTTGACACAGTATACCAC
>JACQIF010000070.1 GCA_016198635.1 Candidatus Aenigmatarchaeota archaeon | reverse complement strand
TCACACAGTGCATATGGGAATCGGTGCGGTACTGCTCGCGGCTGCAGGAGCGCTACACTTCTACAAAAAGAAATAATTACCTGTGAGCGAAGTACGCAACCAACGGTTCTTTAGCATCGATGCGCACGAAGCCGAAGCGCTCGAACTGGACGACGTTGTTCACTGTTTCGTCCAAGACGTTATTTTCTGCAACACCGTTTAGCTCAGAAGCGTCTGGCATCACTATCTTACACGCAACACTCTGGTCAGCGGGCAGCCAGTGTATCTTTGGCATCTCCTGCATGACTTTATCGTTCGTGAATTCCAGGGTCTTTTTAGCAGCGTCAATATTGACATTGAAAAGCCCCTTGAGGCGGACTTCCTTGCCGTCGTTCTCTTTGACATCATTTTCGTCCAAAAGAATTGTTTTGCCAATGGCCAGATTGCGTACGCCGCGCGCTTCGTCATCAGGATGCAGCTGGAGCTGAGCTGCCTTTGGGGGCTTTCCTGTGAGCGCAAATGCAACAGGCTTTCCCACAAAATAGTACCGGTTCGCTGTGAAGTCTACTAATCTCTTGTTTTCCGCTGAGAGGTTCTCCATCGAAATGGTTGCATTGCTCGGCTTGATTGCTACATGCTCGATGATACGCACGAGCGCCTGGGGCTGGAATCCGCGGCGGCGCAGGGCGCGCAGCGTGCCTAGCCTCGGGTCGTCCCAATCACCCAACTCCCCACTTTTCATCTTTGCAATTATCTTGCTTTTCGAAAGATCGATACCTTCAACGAAGAGGCGGCCATAGTTTATGATAGTTGGTTCTTTCCATTTCAAGTGGTTGAAAAGATAGCTTTGTTTTTCCTGGTTTGCGAGATGCTCTTGTCCGCGGAAGACGTGCGTCACGCCAAGTTCGTGGTCGTCTATGGCGCTCGCAAAGTTGTAGAGGGGCCACACGCGGTAACGCGTTCCGACGCGCGTATGGGGCGTTTCGATTATGCGGAACGCCGGCCAGTCGCGTATCGCCGGGTTTGCGTGCGCTATGTCAGTTTTCACGCGCACGACGGCCCCGCCTTCTTTGTAGCCGCCGTCGAGCATCGCCGCCCACCGCGACTCGTTCGCGCGCGCGTCCAACGAACGGCAAGGGCATGCCTTCTTGGCGAGCGTCAGAGAACGCCACGCTTCGACGTTGCAGTCGCACACGTACGCGCCGCCTTTTTTGATGAGTTCAGAAGCGATTCCATAGTAGACGTCCATCCGGTCTGATGCGTAGACGACTAAATCAGGTTTAAGCCCGAACCATTTCACATCCTCGAGAATCCAGTTGTACGCTTCGCGCATTGGCACCTTCGTCCGCGGGTCTGTGTCGTCGAAACGCACAATGAAACGGCCTCCATACTTCTTGACATAGAGTCCTGAAAGCAGCAGCGCCCGTGAGTGGCCAAGATGCAGCGGTGCGCTCGGGTTAGGGGCGAATCGGGTGATGACGCCATCTTCGCGTGCGTTGGGAAGATCAGGCAGCCCTTCGCGCTCCTGTTTTTCCTCGCGTTCTAACGAGACTCCGAGCTTCGCGGCCTCCTCCGTTTGCGCGTCTACGCCCAGCGTATTGACCTCGTTGACTATGCGCCTAACGAGCGTCGTGACGTTTTTGACGTCCTTGCGCATCTCCGGATGTGCGCCCATTATCTTCGCAATGACTGCGCCTACGTCCGCACGACCTCCGTGGAAGAGCGCGTTGCGAAGCGCAATTCCCAGGATTTCAGTATCGATATCCATAGTAACACTCTCTTCCGATTAGCAGACGCAGCTATTAAAACTCTGGAAATATAACACCGTTATACAAACATGCGGAAATCCGCCATTCCAAAAGCCGTAAAAACGCATTTCTTCCAGAGAGTCATAGAGGCGGCGCCGCGTTCACCACGATTTTAGGATAACGGCTTCTCACAGAAGAAATCATTATATAGACTATCAGGTCGTTGCTCAACTACAGGGGTTACGCAACCGAACTTATTAGAACGTCACGGGGGTGAACTTAATGGCACGCAAGGCAGTCAAGAAGCAACAGCCTCAGGAGAGCGTCGTTCAGCAACCAGCCGAGGAGCAGTAATTTCACTGCGCAACAGCATCGTCTATTTCTTCCGTTATTTTATTGTTTTAGCTTCAGCAACAGAAAAAATCGAAGCCGCCTTTAAATATGCGGCATACGACCTCTGATTATGCACCATGCCAAGAAATTAATCGGCTCGTTGCGCGAAAGGGGCGCATCGGCTACAGCGAGAAAAATTGCATTCAAGGCGTGCAGGCGGTTTGAAAACCTGTTACTGGGAAATCCCGTGGTTTCAAGGTTCTTCTCCAGGCAGTTCCAGAAAATATACTACAACAGCTTTGCCAGCGAGGACGCAGGAGCGATAAAATTCACGTGGTTCGGCACAAGGATAGGCAAGCTGCCGTTCGACCTGATGATGTACCAGGAGATTATTCACGAAACAGACCCTGACTACATCATAGAAACGGGCACGAACTACGGAGGCTCGGCGTTGTTTTTTGCAACGCTGTTCGACTCCAGGAAGAAAGGGAAGGTCATCACCGTGGACATAAGCGACAGATACAAGGTCAGCCACCCACGCATCACAAAGCTTACAGGATTTTCCACTGACCCGAAGATAGTGGAAGAGATAGGAAGGATGGTCAAGGGAAAACGCGTGCTGGTGAGCCTGGACTCGGACCACAGCAAAGAGAACGTGTTGAAGGAGATGTATGCGTACGAAAAGTTCGTCAAGAAGGGGGGTTATATGGTCGTCGAGGACACGAACATAAACGGCCATCCAGTCGCGCCGTTCTGGGGCCCGGGGCCCATGGAAGCCGTCAACGAATTTCTTAAACACAACAGCGATTTCGTAATAGACAAGTCGAAGGAGCGGAACATGATGACGTTCTTCCCTAACGGCTACCTGAAAAGAGTTAAGTGAGCCCTACTCCATCACTATCGCCGCGTACGACGTGACGGCGTTGAGCGACTGCGATACATGGAAAGACGTCCCATACTGCAAAAGCGCGCCGCTTGCGGCGACTTCCATAGTCGCGTAGAGCATCGTTATTATCGCACCGAGCCCGCAGACGTTCGTGCGCGCCGCGGCTTCCAACAGAGCACGGACGTCCATCTTTGTTATGGCGTCTATGACTTTTGCGTCCGTTTCTTTCATCCATGCCAGCACGTCGCCGGGCCCTCCTTCTGTCGG
>JACQIF010000067.1 GCA_016198635.1 Candidatus Aenigmatarchaeota archaeon | reverse complement strand
TTGTCCAAGCTTTGTATAAATATTGAAATATTCTATTAGGAATAATATCACTATGCCCAATACGGAAGATGTTAAAAAGGCCATCGAAGAACTAAGACGTGTCATGGAGCTTGATATCCCTGACGACGACCGTGGCGTCCTGCGCGGCGTCTTGGCCTCCATGGAAGAGTTCCTCAAGGTTCCCTACGACGAAGACGCGTCTCCGTTCTCCCAGAAGAAGCACTACGGCACGATATACAAAAAGCGCGTCGGCAAGACTTAGGCCAATGCTACAGGACCGTGCCTGTTTAATTTCCGGACGAGCTCTCTGTTACGCATGGGATACCATCGCACTAACGCCTCATGCGATCTCCACCTGCTGCTGTCGTGATAGAAACCGTCCTGCGCAAAGACATACGCACGCGCATACATCTTCCCCGGGTCGTCTGTGCAGTGCTCGAGAAAGAACGCGCCTTCGATTGAGTTTTTATGCAGACGCAACGCTTGCCCGTGCCTCTCCTTGTAGAATTCCCAGTCTGCAGAGTACCGTTCATTTAGCACTCTTACTGCAGTATCGTACTGGGGCGCTCCGAGCTGTTCGGATGCAAGAAGTCTCCTGACAACTTGCCCGAACGTCCGTTTGCCAAGGACTACATCAAGCTCCATAAACCTATTAGATTGCCCGCTCTAGGATTTAAAACAACGTTTTTATTCCAGACAAACGCACGTAACTTATGCGCAAAACGCTTGGTAAGTTCAGCGTCGACTATCTGCAGATTCTTGACGAGCATGGTGTCGTTACGGGCGTGATGCCGAAGATTACCAACGAACGCATCCGTGAAATGTATGAGCAGATGGTCCGTGCGCGCGTATTTGACGAAACTGCCCTGAAGCTCCAGAGAGAGGGACGGATAGGGACATACGCATCCATACGCGGACAGGAAGCTTCCAATATAGGCACGGCGTTTGCCATGGACAAGGAAGACTGGCTGTTTCCCTCATTCCGCGAGGACGGCACGATGATAGCGCGCGGCTTCCCGATGAGTGCGTTACTGCAGTACTGGGGTTGGGACGAACGTGGCATGGCAGTCCCGCAGGACGTAAACATCTTCACTATCGCAGTTCCTGTATCCACGCAGATTGCGCATGCCGTCGGCTACGCCTGGGCTATGAAACTACAGAAGAAAAAGGTTGCCAGCGTCGTCTACTTCGGCGACGGAGCCACGAGCAAGGGGGACTTCCACGAAGGACTCAACTTCGCCGGCACGTTCGCGCTGCCTGTAGTATTCATCTGCCAGAACAATCAATGGTCCATATCCATGCCGCGTTCAAAACAGAGTGCATCCGAGACGCTCGCTCAGAAAGCGATCGCTTACGGCTTCGAAGGCATTCAAGTCGATGGCAACGACATCTTTGCCGTGTACACAGCCGTACGTGACGCTGTGAAGAAGGCCAAGGAGGGCCGTGGTCCTACGCTTATCGAATGCTTTACGTACCGAATGAGCGACCATACAACTTCAGATGACGCCAAGAAGTATCGTGATGCCGCAGAGGTCGTAGAGTGGGAGAAGAAGGACCCCATAACGAGGCTGCGGTTTTACATGAAACAGAAGAAGATGTGGACTGAAACATACGAGCGCGAACTGCTGGAACGCGTACGCAAGGAAGTGGACGAGGCCGTGCGCACATACGAATCAACGCCTCCTGCGGACATAGAAGACATCTTCCGTTATACGTACGCAGAGATGCCTCCGGCGTTACGCGAACAACTGGAGTATCTGAAAAGAAGCGTCGATGAAACGAAAAACATGGGTGGTACTAACGGCTAAGCTAACTATGGTAGAGGCGTTGAACATAGCGCTCAAGCAGGAGATGGCCAAAGATTCGAGCGTTATAGTGTTAGGCGAGGACGTCGGCAAGGACGGCGGCGTTTTCCGTGTCACAGACGGCCTCTGGGAGAAGTTCGGCGGCGAACGCGTTATCGATACGCCGCTTGCAGAGTCTGCGATAATCGGCGCATCGATAGGCCTAGCACTCGGTGGAATGAAGCCCGTCTGCGAAGCGCAGTTCGACGGCTTCTCATTACCAATGCTGGACCAGCTCATCTCGCACGCTTCGCGCATACGCTGGCGCTCGCGCGGGCGCTTTGCGGCGCACCTTGTCCTGCGCTTCCCTTACGGCGGCGGGATTCGTGCGTTAGAACACCATTCGGACTCCCCTGAAGCGTACTACGCCCACACCCCAGGCCTCAAGGTCGTCATCCCGTCGAGTCCGTACGACGCCAAAGGCCTGCTCGTCTCCGCTATACGCGATCCTGATCCAGTCGTCTTCATGGAACCAAAACGCGTCTACAGAGCGATACGGGAAGATGTACCGGAAACAGAATATACTGTACCGATAGGAAAAGCGAACGTCGTGCAAGAAGGCTCTGACATTACGCTCGTATCGTGGGGCGCGATGGTACGCGAGTGCAAGGAGGCGCTGGCGCTAACACCGTATAGCGTTGAGCTAATAGACTTACGCACCATTTCGCCAATGGACACGAAAACTGTCATAGAGTCAGTAAAGAAAACAGGCCGCGCTGTCGTCGTGCAAGAGGCGCCTCGTAACTGCAGCGTTTCGGCTGAAGTGGCGGCGACTATACAGAAAGAGGCGTTCCTGTCGCTCAAGGCTCCTGTAAAGCGCGTCACAGGCTTCGATACAGTCATCCCGTTCGCACGGATGGAAGGCTTCTACATAGCAGACGAGAAGCGCATCGCAAAGGAGATAGAGAAGGTGATGAAGTTTTGAAATATCGTGTAATACCTCTCGAGATTCGAGATGGACTTACGAACACCTCTATGGACGAGGCTCTTGTGACAAGCCTGAACAGTGGTCCCATTGTGCTGTTCACCAGCTGGAACCCTACGGTGTCAATCAGTTGGAAACAAAACCTTCGTGAAGATGTTAATGTTAAAGCAGCTGAACGCGATGCGATAGACATCGTGAGAAGGAAGTCAGGTGGTAGGGCAGTCTACCTGGACGAAGGTTACGTTGGATTCACTGTGATCCAGCCAAGAAACGGTATTGAGAACCCAACACATGTCTATGATTTCTGGATGTCAAAAGCGTTAGGCGCTTTGCACGAGTTAGACATAGGAGCCAAGAGGCACGGCAGCAATGACATAGTCGTGAACGGGAAGAAAATAGGCAACGCTGCACAACAACAGCTCACAAGCGATGGCATCAAGTATACGCTTGTACATGGCTCAATCAGGTCTTACGTGAAAGACTTCGACGTTATGATGAACGTACTGCAGATAGCCGGCGTTCCACTCAAAGGATTCTCGAAAGAGGCACGTGGTATAATCACTTCTGCAGAAGATGAAACTAATTCCAACGAAAAAGAGCTCTACAACGTTCTGCAAAAACATTTGTGCCCCAACGGAACCGTATCGTCACTCTCTAAAGAAGAGAAGGCAAATGTCAAAATGTTGAAAGCGGAATACTCCAAACCAGAATGGATAAACGGCACGGGTGACGAACCTAGCAGAGGCCCTTGTGACTTTATCTTTGACAAAGAGCTGATGATACAATCCCTTCGGGGGAAAGTAACGTTTCTTTAGGTGTTCCAATGACATACGAGTTCAAGTTCCCTGACGTCGGCGAAGGAATACACGAAGGCACGCTCGTGAAGTGGCGCATCAAGGCGGGCGACACAATAAAAGAGCACGATATCATCGCGGACGTCGAGACGGACAAGGCTGTCGTCGAGGTTCCTTCCCCAAAGTCCGGCACTGTCGCAAAGCTCAACTTCCAGCCCGGCCAGACAATAAACGTCGGCGACGTGATGGCTGTCATATCTGAAGAAGGCGAGCCTATCGGTGGCGTAGCCTCAAAAGTCCCAGAGTCTAAGCCTACGTCTGTTTGTCAACAGTGTGGCCGAACATTCATAACGTCCGAACAGAGGAACGCGCACGTCAAAGAGCGTCACGGACGCACGGGCGCATTCGCTGTCGGCGAGCTGGAGGAAGCACCAGAAGAGCCGGAAGAGAAGCGTGTCGTCGCACCTGCCCCATCGCCGCACGTTCTTGCCACGCCTGCTGTGCGTGCGCTGGCGAAAGAACATGGCATCGATATTGAAAATATCAAGGGAACAGGCCCCGGAGGACGCGTAACAGAAGACGACGTCCGCCAATCGAAAACAGTTGCAACACCCGTGACTACAGGTCCAAAGGTGCAGTTCGAGAAGTATGGCCGCGTCCTGCGCGTTGCGATGAGTCCAACGCGACGCGCGATCGCAAAGCACATGGTCCAGTCCGCATACACGGCTCCGCATGTAGCAGCGATGGATGACGCAGACGTCACGGAACTATGGGCCGTGCGCGCCAAGGAAAAGGAAGAGGCGGAGAAGAAAGGCTACAAGCTGACGTTCCTGCCGTTCATTGTAAAAGCCTGCCTGGCCGCGCTGAAAAAACACCCCCACTTCAACGCGTCTCTTGACGAAACGACGCAGGAGATAGTTTTCAAGAAGTACTATAATATTGGCGTGGCCGTGCATACAGGAGACGGATTGATGGTACCTGTCGTTAAAGATATTGA
>JACQIF010000065.1 GCA_016198635.1 Candidatus Aenigmatarchaeota archaeon | reverse complement strand
CACTTCATGCACACGAGACGAACTTGCGTTCCGAGCAGCCGTTCGCGGAATACCTCGAAGATCTCCTTGTCTGCGCGCTTCGGCCCGACCAGCTCGCGGAACTGGTACTCCACGCCTTTGCGCCCGATGGGAGAAAGGCCTTCTGACGTAACAAGCGTTATCTCCCTTGTTTTTATCTTGTGAAACAGTTCCTTTGTCTTCTCGACATCCAGCTTTTCAAAGAGCACTTCGTTACGCGCCTCCTCGGCTATTGGTGTGTCTGCGAACGCTTCAACCATCTTCTTCAGGTTGAGCTTGTCCCATTTGACCCGGCGTGTAACGGCGCCGAAGCGTTTGGCGACGTGAAGAAGCCTCCAGCGGAACATTTGTGTGAGGTCTATAGTCTTCAGCACGAAGTCATGTAGGTCTTCGGCGTTACGCTCCTTGAATATGTTCACGATGGCGTCGCGCTCTATGCCCTGGAATATTATCCTGTAGGGGTCGTTCTTGATGCCGACGGAACGGCCGAGCTGCGACGAAAGCAGGACTGCAAAGAAGCGTGCGAGCGTGGCGTTGACAAGCGCGCCGAAACAGGTGTGCATGACGACGAAATCGTTGTCTCCTTCTATGACGACCGTCCGGTCGTCTGGGACGGACTTACCTGCTTTCAGCTGCTCCTTGATGTACGAAACGAGCTTCGAGACGCAGCCGTCAGATAGAGGGTACTCTTTCTTTATTGACTCTGCTATCTCGCCGTCGTCCTTTTTCTCCTGGATGAGTTCTGCTACCTTGCGCCGCAGCGTGCCGACCTCCTGGGCGATCTCGTAAGGCACGGGTATCAGTTCGCCTTCCCATGCAGGCACCGCAGAACCTATATCGTCTATGGGCTCGACGAGCACCCGGCCTTCGTAGACAGAGAGAATGCGCCACGCACCGCCTTTCACAATGAACGTAGTCCCCGAGTTACCGTGCTCTGCAACGAACGCCTCGTCCAGAACGCCAACGCTTGAATTGTCTATGTTATTGACGATCTGGTATTGGAATGTGTCTGGAATCGTCGACAGGTTTGAATAGTAGTACTCCCAGGCTTTTTTGCGGCGGTGTATTACAGAACCGTTACGCGCGGCGCCTCGGGAACCACGAATGTCAGGCGTTTGAAGACCTCCCCACAACATACGCAGGTCCGTCAGATACGCGACGACGGCGTCGAACGTCGCGCGATCGAGGACACGATAAGGGAACGCACTGCGCGTTATTTTGTAGAGTTCGTCAGGGTTTGAGTCATACTCTTCAAGCGTCATACCCACGATCTGGTTTGCCAGCACATCCAAAGGCATTGGGTATATCTCCGTAGGCTCCAGCTCTCCGGCAAGTGCGCGACGGGCTATTACAGCACTCTCCAAGATGTCATCTGCATCGCTCGCGACTATAACGCCTTTGCTCTTCTCCCCTATCCTGTGGCCCGAACGGCCGACGCGCTGGACGAGCTTCGAGACCTGGCGTGGAGATGTATGTTGAATAACGAGGTCTATCGAACCAACGTCTATGCCAAGTTCAAGCGACGACGTGCATACGAGGGCCTTGATGGATTCGGCCTTCAACGAGTCCTCAGCCTTTATACGGACGTCGCGGCTCAAGCTTGAATGATGAATGTCGTGCGTCCACGTTTTCTCCATCTTCGAGAGGCGCGACGACAGAACTTCCGCGCTCTCGCGCGTGTTAGTGAATATCAAAGAGGACTTGTGCTTTGTCACGAGGTCCTTGATGGTGTGTAAACGGGAAACGGTCTCCGGGCTTATGAAAAGCTTGTCTGCTAGGGCCTTGTCCTCCAGTACTGGTGTCGGAGATACGATATGCAACTCTATGGCCTTCGAAGCGACTGCGTTGACTATGCGCGTCTTCGGTCCTAGAAACTCTGCGACGCGCTCTGGGGAACCTATGGTGGCTGACAGTCCAACTACCTGAAAGTTTCCGGCCAGTTTGCGCAAGCGCGCGAGCGCGACGCTTAACTGCGTGCCGCGCTTGCTCTCGACAAGCTCGTGCACCTCATCAACGACTACCCACTTGAGATTTTTTAGGGCAGCACGGAGTTTCGGCGCTGTGAGCATGGCTTGCAGCGTCTCCGGCGTCGTGACGAAAAGATGAGCCGGGAACTCCGATTGTTTTGAACGCTCGTACTGCGATGTATCGCCGTGGCGGACTGCGATATCGGCGTCTATGCGCTCACACCACCATTGAAGGCGCTTGAAGAGGTCGCGGTTCAACGCACGCAGAGGGGTGATGTAGAGTATGGATATTGGGGCAGGCGCCGTCGACGCCCACATCGAGAATATGGGAAGCATCGCCGACTCAGTTTTTCCTATGCCTGTGGGGGCGATGACTAGGACGTCATTGCCTTTCAGTATCTCAGGAGAGGCTAGTTTCTGGACAGGCGTCGGCGATGTCCAACCACGCTCTTTTACGGCAGCCTGTAATTTTGGATGCAAGTCTTCAAACATTAAAACCACCTGAAAGTATAACACTGTTATATTTTTCTATGTGCGGTTGGCGCAAATTAGAATATGTTAACATGCATAAATATGCAGCGCCGCTTGGAATAAAGTTATGCCAAAGATAACCATAGTCGGCGCAGGCAACGTGGGCGCCGTAACAGCGCACCTCTTGGCCATGAAGAAGCTCGGCGACGTAGTTCTCGTAGACGTTCTTGAAGGCGTAGCGCAGGGCAAAGCACTGGACATAATAGAGGCAGGACCGATAGAGGGCTATGGCGTCAGCGTCATAGGCACAGGCTCTTACGAAGAAACCAAGGGCTCGGATATTGTTATAGTCACGGCAGCTGTGCCGCGCAAACCCGGGTGGACGCGCAAGGACTTCCTCGACAACAACTCGAAGATTGTAAGGAATGTTGTTGAAAATATTGTTAAGTATTCCCCTGGCTGCATACTCATTATCGTCTCAAACCCGCTCGACGTTATGACTTATCTGGCTTGCAAAACCAGCGGCTTCTCGCGCGAACGTGTCATAGGCATGGGTTGTGCACTAGACTCATCCCGCTTCCGCCATTTCATAGCGCAGGAACTGCACGCCAGCAACGCAAACGTCGATGCGTTTGTAATGGGAGCGCACTCGGATCTTATGGTACCTGTAGTCAGCCATGCGTACGCAAACGGCAAGCCGCTGACCACGCTGCTCGATCCGGGAAGAGTCAGCACTATAGTGGAAAAAACGCGCAAGGCAGGTCCTGAAATCGTCGCCCTGCTGAAAACGGGCAACGCCCATTATGCGCCTGCGTCTGCTATCGCCGAACTCGTGGATGCGATACTATCAGACTCCAAAAAGATTATCCCCTGCTCCGTATACGTAAAAGGCGAGTACGGGACAAACGGGCTGTGTATAGGCGTCCCGGTACACATTGGGAAGAAAGGGGCAGAAGCGGTCGTCGAGACCACGCTCACGAATGAGGAACGCAATGCGTTTGAAAAAGGCGTTCAAGAGACGAAAGAGATGATAAAGCTCCTAGAACAGTGAATGTTCCCGATATAAAGGTTTCTTCCAAAGTAGGCATTATGGGAAAGATGCGCAACGTGGCTATCGTAGGAGGTGGCGTGACAGGAACCGCCCTTTACAACGTGCTTGCGGAGTACACAAACGTCCGCGACGTTCTTCTCATCGAGCAGCACCCCGGGCTGGCCAGGCTCAACAGCAACAGCAAATGGAACAGCCAGACACTGCATGAAGGGGATATAGAAACAAACTATTCGCGCGACAGGGTTCCGCAGGTCAAGGATGCGGCCGGGTTGGTGGCCAACTACGCTTCGCACCTGCCTGAAACCCAGATAGTACGAAGATGTCCGAAGATGGTACTGGGAGTCGACAGCGAGGAGATTGATTTGATTTGGAACCGCTGGGATTCTGTTCAAGACGTCTTCCCGGCACTGCGGTTCGTGGAAGGGAAGGAGTTGGCGCTGCTTGAACCGAAGGTCATGGAAGACAGGACGGAGAGCGCGGCCGCCCTCTACTCAAACAATGGATATGCCGTGGCCTTCGACAAACTCTCGTACTCGTTCGCCTATGGAACGGATAAAAAAGATAAGGGGTTCGACATTGCGCTGGAAACAAGAGTAAACGCAATAGAGAAGACGAAAGACGGTCATGTGATAAAAACAAATAAGGGCGATGTCGAAGCTCGCGCAGTCGTAATCTCTTCAGGAACCACGAGCCTCGCGTTCGCACATAGGCTTGGTTACGGCCACGGGCTGGGTGCCCTGCCTGTGGCAGGCAACTTCTACTACGGGCAAACGGACAGGGGCGAGGCGCTGGTGCGCAGCAAGGTATACACAGTGCAGAACGACAAGCTGCCGTTCGCAGCGCTGCACGCAGATCCCGATATCAACGCCCCTGACAAAACAAGGTTCGGGCCTACCGCACGCCTGTTACCGGCGTTTGAACGATACAACGCTCGGACAAGCCTGGAGTTCGTAAGGGAGTTCGGCATAGACGGCGACGTGGCACTTGCTGTAGGCAAGCTTCTCGTCGATGAAGACACAGGCCCTTTCATAGCCAGGAACGCCCTCTACGATGCACCTTTCATAGGCAAGAGGGTTTTTCTGGATGAAGCGAGGAAAATCGTGCCTGCTCTAAAGCCTCAAAACATCAAGTTCGCCAAAGGAGTTGGAGGCATCCGCCACCAGCTCGTGGACAAGCGCAATCATACATTGGGCAAAAAGGAGGCCAAGGTTGTGGGCAACGGCATCATATTCAACATGACACCGTCTCCTGGAGCAACGAGCTGCCTGCAAAACGCGGAGAATGACGCGAAAACCATCGTCGGTCTCCTCGGCGACCCGTTAGAATTCGACCAGGCCGCGTTCGACAGGAACCTCAGACTACCTGATCCACTTGCGTAACATGTCTATGAAAGAGTCCCAGGCGCCTTTTGGTTTTTGAACCGGTGGCCTGTAAGAAGGCTTCGGGTCTGCGAGAAGCGTTGTCATGTTTTTTGACGTAGTATTGAAAGTTTTTTGCACTCTTTCCAAGACAACGACGTTCGCCGCAGCCTCGTATGTTTTGCCGCTGTCTCTTGCCTTCACAACAAGCGTGAGGTTTCCCGCACGCGTCGCGTTGTTCTGCAGCTCTGCATAACCCACGTCCGTAACGTTCAGCGTGCGCTTGTTACCGGCCCAACCGCCTGCGGACGCAAGTGCATCGTCCTGCAAATACGAATATACGTCGAACACGCCTTTGCCTACGATGACGGCGCGGACCGTCAAGACATCGCCCAACGTCACGTTATCAGGCGATTCTACCAAATAGACGCGCGCAGCCCATTCGCTCTGTTCGTTCTCCGCTTCTTCCTTCTTTGTGATTGCGCATTCCCCGCGCCCGTGTAGATGCAGGTTGATGTCTTTCGTCTCTATGATATCATCGCCAACGACGGCGCGCACCCGCACCCTGTACATACCGTCATCGTAAAGGCCGTTGCAGTTGTCTTTCGTTTGCAAAGGAACCAGTATCGTGCCACTGTGCTCTGCAATTATTCCGTCGTCATCGACCAAAACCTTCTTGGGGTAGCCGTAAGCGTAAACACGGGCACGTTCCACGCCCAAAGAAGCTGTGATAAACCCAGAAGCCCCAAATTTCAATTTGCTAGGATAGGATATGACGGTGAGCGGTTCCGATATGTTACGCGGAACAGTGGTGTTTGTCATGTTTTGGCTTGGGTTCGCATGGCTGCTGTTATTAAAAAGGAATTTGTTTGTGTAGCCGGGTGTAGGCTCGCAGGCGCCCCAAGCGGCGTCAACAACGCAAAAAGTCTTGCCTTCCGGCGTTGCGTTGTATGTCAATGTGACGTTGTATGTTGAATTCTTCAGCACGAGCGTCTCTCCTGCATTCGAGAGAGAGAACGAAGAATCAAAAAGGGTGCCGTTATAGCCTGTTTCGTTCGCGAACGCCGCCGCATCGTCAGCGACTATAAAATACGAACCGGGCTGGACGGTCTCATTGCCTCCCACGAGGCTCAACCTATGTTCGACTCCTCCTTCGAGTAGTCTCCACCCCGATGTCTTCGAATTCGTTAAATTCGAAGTATTTGGAAGTATGGCTTCCAAAAGGTTGGTTTCCTCTACGACGTAAAACTCTACCCACTCTCTTCCGTCATCGCTACCGTTCGCGTCGGCAGCGACTTCGCTGAAGACGACGGACGCATTGGCGATAGGGATGGTGCTCAGGCATACGACTACGAACATTAGTTTTTTCATCCCCGCCGCCTGTGCGTTTTACGCGCCTTGGGGGGTCAAGCTTTTCCGACCACCGGAGTGGTAATATTGCCATGACCACCGCAGTGGTAGTGCCAAAAACGGCGCCTTTATATAGATTCTCGCACGTAACGCTTAGAACAAAAGGGCCGGAAACGAACGGCTCGATAAAAAAGAAGTGAACCAGAACAAGTTTCCGGTTCAGAAAAACTGAGGGGTGAACCAGAAATGGTAGAGTTTGAAACAGTAGTGTCCCGCGACGTAAAGTTCGGGTCCAAGAACTTCATCGAAGTGTCAAAGAAGAAAGCGATAACAGAGGAGGGCGCTAACGAGTTTTTCTCGCTCTCGAGGGGTTTCTATACGCCCGAAGGGGAAAAGCGCTACAAGAAGAACTTCTCGATCCCGGCAGACGGCAAAACGCTCGAAGCCGTCATAGCGGCGTTCAAGGAGGTCGAGGGCGATTCGCCGTCACAGGCAGACTCTTCCGCAGAAGCGGAGATAGAGGTCGAGGACGAGTAGTTCTCGGCTTGCCTTTTATTTTTACATTATGTTTACTATGAAACCGTCTATACCTTTCAGAATATCAAGCGTGTTTTTGTCACCGGAGTATCTAAGTTCTTTTATTCTGCCTCGCATGAGCACGTCATCCGGTGTGATTCCGTCGAGGGTCCTCTGGTATACAAAATCGTGATTGGTTCCCGGAGAGAATTCCATGCACTTCTCTCCCCATAGCGCGGCTCTCTTCCCGTAACGGCCCTGTATGTCGTAACGGTGCCCCTTTATTGTGAGCCTGTGTCCTCCATCATCGTAATCTACGCGGACCTCTGACACACCAAGAACTTCGCCTTTTTCGATGACGCCCATATCATCCTTGCTTATTGCAACAGACTGGACGCTTGGCTTAGAACTTCCTGTAATCTGGAACGTCTTCCCTACAGAGAATCCGAGAAGTCCTCCTATTGTGAATGCGAGCCCAGTCTTGAGAAATCCTCTCCTGCCCATCCCAGGCTGGCCGGCATCGGATGTTCTGTTATCCATAAAAAGTGGTTACACGATAAGTTATTTAAACCCTTAATAACAGGCGTCGCGAACACTCGATGTGAACATCCGCTCCGTCATATCAGAACGCGAACGCAACCTGCCGGGCGCAATGATAGGCCGGCTTCTCAAGATAGCCGAGGAGTCCAGAGACGTCATCTCGTTAGGCCCTGGCGAACCGGACTTCTGCGCGCCTGCGTACGTCGTCGACGCCATGCGCTCTGCGGTAGCTGCGTGCGAGACGCACTACTCTCCAACAGACGGGCGCAGGGAGCTCAAAGAGGCGATCGTGAAGAAGCTGAAGCGCGAGAACAAGATAGACGCGCGCCCTGAGAACGTTATCGTCACGGCGGGTTCTACAGAGGCCATAATGCTCTCTCTTATGTGCCTTGTGGACCCTGGCGAAGAGGTGCTGGTTCCGGATCCCGGCTTCCTGGGGTACATTCCCACTATCGAACTGCTGAACGGCTTTGCCATATCCATTCCGCTGAAACAGGATAACGGCTTCCAGATAAATGGCGACGCCATACGCGAGCAGATCAAAAACCCAAACAAGCTGCGTGCTATCATCATAAACACTCCAGGCAACCCCACAGGCACAGTGCTCAAAAAGCGCACGCTCGAAGAGATCGCGGACGTAGCAATCGAATACAACGTCCCGATCCTTGCCGACGAAGCGTACGAACACTTCATCTACGACCGCGCGCGCCATGTGTCGATAGGCTCACTGAACGGCATGGAAGACTACGTCGTGACGTTCCACTCCTTTTCGAAGACGTTCGCTATGCCAGGCTTCCGCGTTGGATATGCTGTCGGGCCGAAACCGCTCATCGATGCCATGTCCAAAGTCCACATCTATACGAGCCTCTGCGCGCCGACGCCTTCACAGATCGCGGCCGCTGTGGCGCTCAACGACACGAAGAATGCGAAGAAATCTATTGGGGAGATGGTAGGAGAGTATGCAAGAAGGAGAAAGTTGATATTAAAAAGATTAAGTCAAATCAAGGGCTTCCACGTCGACAATCCGGAAGGTGCGTTCTACGCGCTGCCCTCGTTCTTCTTCAAGAAGAAATTGACGTCCGTCGATCTCGTAGAGTGGATGATAAAGGAGGCGCGCGTTGCGGCGGTGCCGGGAACGGAGTTCGGTCGCTGCGGCGAGGGCTATGTACGCTTTTCTTACGCCACTGCGTACGACAAGATTGAAACTGCGATGGATAGACTGGAGCAGAAGATGAAGAAGTTGAATTAAAAACGCGAACTGTCATTTAAATAGATTTGGTTAGAATACTAAACATGGTTTCGCCAGAGTATTTTCCGGGAATTGAGAAGGCACTTCAAGACGGCCATGTTCTTCAAGGAACCTTTAATTCAGATGCGCATATTCGAACAGTTATGATAAAGCCTCGTGAAGGCGATGATATTGTTGTGTACGCAGAAGGTTCAACTCTCACCAGAGCTCTTCACGGAGCCTCGGAAGCATATATTGGAAGCGAGCCTTACAGATTAACAGATTTTCCCAGGGGTAACAGAAACCCAGAGAATGCGGTTGATAATTTTATTATGGAAGCGAGCGGCCGCTTTATATCGATGAAAGTCGATGGTGGAATTTCCTTAGAGTTTTTGTCACAAATAGCCAATAGACCGGAAGCTATGGTGAAACCTCAGCCAATATTCGCGATCGCATATCAGAAAGCAGTGAACACTGGCGTAGACGCTTCTTACGATAGGGTTATGTGTTTCGAAGAACCGACACATATAATAT
>JACQIF010000064.1 GCA_016198635.1 Candidatus Aenigmatarchaeota archaeon | reverse complement strand
GTCCAGCACGTTCCGCTCGTCATTTGTGAGTAGCGCCTGCAGCTCCTCGAGCTTTTTGATGTTCTCCTTGCTCTGCATGGTGTACAGTTCGTCGTTCTCGTCTATCTGCCTGCCGACAGTAGCGTCCTCTATCGATACGGCAACGCGCTCGCCGCGCTTCGCTTCGGCGACGTTCGCACCTTCGTGTTGTATCTGCAGTATGCGTCCTACGCTGCGTGCGTCCTTGACCAACATGTAGCCCGGTTTGATTATGCCGCCCAGCACTTCCACGCCTACTATAGCAGGTCTGGACGCATGGAATACGCATCCCGGGAGTATCTTCAGTTTGCCCGGTCGTACAACGTCGTTGAGCTTAGCCATCTTCAGCTCCTCGCGCCGCGTGTGCGTCCATGCTGTGTAGTCTTCGACGAGGCGATAGATGACATTGCCCGCAAAGAGCTGCACGTCCTGCTTGAGGTCTGCTGCGTCTTCACCTACCGCGACGTTGAAAGCAAATATCGCTTTGTTGTACGGTTCAGCGACATTGCGCTGCTCCATTACGTCCGTGCGCGTTACAGCGCCGACCTTCGCCTTGCGGATGGCAATGCTGTTGGAAGAGAGTATCTTTATCAGCGCCTCTAACGCCCCGAGCGTGTCGGCCTTCACGAGCACGCCGTCGTTGACGCTCGTGAACGTTACAGTCTCGACTTCTTTGCGCAGCTCCCGTACTGCCGCTTCCACATCGACCTTATGGGGAACGATGCGTATCGGCGATCCCGGTATTACACCTTCGAGATTGGGCGCAACTATCTTGACACCTGTTGCTGCCGCCACTTCATCAACAGGCGCGAACTGCCTTTCGACGCGCATCTCTGCCAGCGCACGCGGCTTGAGAAGCCCTTTGACTGTCGTAACGAGCGGCGTTTCACCCCCTATTATAAGGAAGTCGCCTTTACGGGCCACACCATCGTAGAGTATCGTGTCTATCGTTGTACCGAGTCCTTTGACCTCCTTTATCTCAAGGACAGAGCCGGCGCCGATGGTGCTTTTTATCTCAAGCTTTTGCGCCAGGAACTGCTGCGCCAGCCCGATCAGCATGGCCATCAGTTCAGGCACGCCTTCCCCGCTTACTGCGCACACGGGCACGATCGCCACTGTCGCGCGGAAGTCGGCGATGTGGTCATAACGGTCTGACGCGAACGAGTGCGTGCTCAACTGTCCCATCAGTTCGTAAATTTCGTTGTCCAGCAGGCCGCGCGTGTCTGCGTTCTGTTTGGCGTAAGACGCGGCGAACGTCCCGGCGTGGCGTACCCAGCCTCGTACTTTATCTATCTTGTTCGCTGCGACGACGAATGGCACCTTGAACTCCCGGAGAAACGTCAGCGATTCGATAGTCTGCGGCTGGAAGCCTTCTGTTACGTCCACCACGAGCACAGCGAGGTCAGCTATCGAACCGCCGCGGCGGCGCAGCGTCGTAAAGGCTTCGTGGCCGGGCGTGTCTATAAACAGGAGCCCCGGAATCTTGATCTGCTGCTCTTTAAGCAGGCCTTTGCAAAGGGTTTTTATGGTCTCTAGCGGGACTTCGGTCGCTCCTATGTGTTGCGTTATGCCTCCAGCCTCTTTCGCTGCGACGGACGAGGTGCGTATGCGGTCAAGTAGCGACGTTTTCCCATGGTCGACGTGGCCTAGCACGCTCACGATCGGTTGGCGTATTGTCATAGGAGGACACCGCATTTCGTTGGCATTCAACTCTTTAATATGTTAAAAACAAAGCAAATATAACAGTGTTATATCGGAAAACCGAAATCTGTGTTAAAACGGTTATAGAGCACTTAAACGAAGGATAACGGTTCTTGAACAAAAGCCGTCTACGACGTTCATCGTCGTGGGCAGCCTTAAATAGCTTCTGCGCGTAAACGTCAACTTCGAGGGAAGGATTAGTGACACTGTCTGGTAGTACATTTGTCTTACGCGAAGCTCGTTATAACCCTAGTTTTGAGAGGGCTTGCTGATGGCGCGTTCTGTTGGCATCGACGCAATCTATGTCGTCGCTCCGCCTGCCGCTATGAATCTTCTTAGCGATGGGTTTGTTGGAGATCTAGAACGCCGTCCTACTGTAAAAGACAAGAAAACGGGGGAGAAAAGACGTGCAACTCCGGCAGAGTTCAGGGAAAAGCTTAGGGGCCTTGGCGTCGCTTATGCGCGTGTACCTGATGGCGGACAGAATATAGCTACGTTGGCAGCAGACGCTGTTCTTGGGTTGATGCAGCAGAATGACCTCGAGCCTCGCGACGTAGGACGCCTTTACGGCGCGACCGAGACTTCCTTTGACAACTCCAAACCCTTTACAACGGACGTAAAAGGTATGATCGAACAACGCAAGGGTCCCGGTTCGACAAACAAATGGCACACCGTCGAATACAAGTTCGCCTGCAACGCAGGGGGGGCAGCGATACTTGACACGGCGGACTGGATACTTGCCGATCCTAAGAGAAAAAGCGATCGAGTAGGCATAGTAGTTGCATCCGACTTTGCGAAGTACGATCTTAAATCAGCTGGCGAGTGGACTGGAGGTGCAGGCGCCGCAGCAGTCCTGGTAAGACAGAGCCCGCGGATGCTTGAGATAGACCCTGAGATACGCGGATACAGCTCACGAGAGGCATACGACTTCTACAAGCCGGCGAAAATGGAAAAGAAACCCCCGGCGCCCGAAGCAAATGGTAACGGAGCAGTTCATGTAGTCAACGTTCTGAGTCTTGGTGAATCTGACAACGGTGGTTTGTCTTTTGTTTCACATCTCGATACCCCCATCGTCAACGCCCGCGAGTCGATAGTTTCGTATAACGACACATCAAGAGACATATTTGATGAAGTCAAGCAGAAGGCATTGGAGAAACGCATAAAAGGAAAGCCAGTTCTTGAGGAAGGCAGGTCTCTGCTGAGCATAGTAAGCGCAATAGCACCGCACATACCGTACAGGGGTCAGCCGATGGTTTCCTACGCGGAAGCGCTTCTGCACGACGTGAGAGGCGGGCGCGAAGGCGACGAAATAGCCACGGAGATGGGGCCCGAGCCCCTCCGTGAAGGTTTCAGCTCGCAAAGAGACTTCGAGGACGCCAAGCGCAAGCACGTAGAAAAATTCATGGGTACCAAGCAGTACAGGGTGCAGGTCGCTGAGAAGCTGGCCGGTCCCTTGACGTTCGCGCCTTTTACCGGCAACACATACACGGCCGCCCAGTTGATCGCGACGGCGTCGATGTTCGCCTCAAAGATTCAAGACGCAACAGCGATGTCTTTCGGAGGCCACACGAGACGCCCAGCGATAACAGAGATGGACAGGATAGTCAGAAAGAACAGGGATGTTAGAAACGATTTTACAGGCAAGCACGTTCTGCTCAGCTGGTACGGGAGCGGCGCAGAGGCTTTTGGAGCGCTGGCGACAGTCGCAAACGGCTGGAAGGAGCAGGCGCGGAAGATAAGAATGCCTCCTGTAGAACACGAGCTGACGTTAGCGGAATACGAAACGCTGCATAAGAACTACGACACGCCAATTCCTTCCATAGCCGCTATAAAGGAACCAAGCTTCAGGCTAACTTCGATAGACCATGAAGGTCGTAGAAAATACAAATATGTCGAAGGCGAGACTCCTCTGGAAGTAGCCTTGAAGAAGAGACAGCTCACGATAGCAGACCTCAAAATAGAGCCGCGCAAGCTGGAACCAGAACTCGTTGTCAGATAAGTCTAATTATTTCTTCTCCTTTCCTCTCACGATGCGCGACGTCATAGTCCACTGCACTTTGCGTGCGCTGCGGCCCAGCGCGGCGTTGCGCTCGCACTTTGAAGAGCAGAACGGATACGTTTCGCCGGTCTTCTTGATGAATATCTTTCCCTTGCCTCTCGGCACGTTTTCGCCGCAAAAGTTGCAGTCCATAAAATCAACCGAAGCTACCGGCGCTCTCCATTTCTGTTTCCCGTAACATCAGCACGTCGCCCTTGCGCACAGGACCCATTACGTTGCGCACAAGTATCTTGCCCTTGTCCTGGCCTTCCAGAACTTTGCAACGCACTTTGAAGACTCCCTTGACTCCGCTGCGGTTCAGCAGCTGCAAAACTTCCGCCGGAACAGCGTCTTCTGGAACAAAAATCACCGTTTACTCCGTTTTCTCGGATTTCTTCTGTTTGGGGGCTTCCTTCTTTTCGTCCTTCTTCTGGGTATCTTGCTGTGCCTCGTTCTTCACTAAGGTCGCGCCGCTGGCCTTGCGTATCTCTTCGATGAGCTTCTTGGCGTCGCCTGACTTTGCGATCGCAATCGCAGCGCACCGCACCTCTATCCCTGACGCTCGCCCGAGTTCGTCCTTGTTAGGAACATGCACGAACGGAATGCCCTTCTCCTCGCAGAGCGGTGGCAAATGCATCACTATTTCAGGGGGATCAACGTCTTTTGCGATAACGACGAGCTCTGCCTGGCCGCGTTCGATGGCCTTCGTGACCTCGTTCGTGCCGCGCCTTAGAGAACCTGTGGAACGCGCGAGTTCGACGGCCTCTAGAGCCTTCTTGCTCAAATCATCGACCATATTTACACCTCTTTGACTACTGGACGAATGTTAAGCTATTTAAAGCAACGCCCGCGTTGCATCCGGGAGGTTGGTTATTTAAATGCCACGGGGTGCAGGCAGCGCGTTTAAGAACTACTGCAACCAATCTCCCTTATGGTTGGCATGCGCATCGACCCTGAACTCCTGCGTTCCATGACGTTTGTCCTTATGGGGCTCTTGCTGGTCGCGGGCGGCGGAATCATTTACGTGTCGATAGACCAGCTGATCGTACAGATACCTTCTGTTATACCAAGGGCCACAACATACGCGCCTGAAGCAGTACCGGTACTACAGTACCTGCAGACGTCCCTTTCAGGCATCCGTCTCTTTGCTGCATTCGCGGTGTTCGTCGGTTTGTTTACATTAGCTTCAGGCGCACTATCGATGAAAGAGATGAGACGCCGGCCTCCTGCTTGGGCTTACCAGCAAACCGAGGAACCTCGGCAAACTTATATGCAACCAAAACAACTATTCAGCAAGTGATTCTATGGTAAACAAGAAGACTGTCGCGGAAGGCATTCTTGCAGCAGCAGGCCTTTTCTTCTTGATCCTGCCGCACAGCGTTCACACCGGTTTCGGGTTAACGGCGCCTCACACAGTGCATATGGGAATCGGTGCGGTACTGCTCGCGGCTGCAGGAGCGCTACACTTCTACAAAAAGAAATAATTATCTGTGAGCGAAGTACGCAACCAACGGTTCTTTAGCATCGATGCGCACGAAGCCGAAGCGCTCGAACTGGACGACGTTGTTCACTGTTTCATCCAAGACGTTCTTTTCTGCAACACCGTTTAGCTCAGAAGCGTCTGGCATCACTATCTTACACGTAACACTCTGGTCAGCGGGCAGCCAGTGTATCTTTGGCATCTCCTGCATGACTTTATCGTTCGTGAATTCCAGGGTCTTTTTAGCAGCGTCAATATTGACATTGAAAAGCCCCTTGAGGC
>JACQIF010000063.1 GCA_016198635.1 Candidatus Aenigmatarchaeota archaeon | reverse complement strand
TCATGTCCGCGTTCAAGGACTTCTCCATGACGTCTGCGTATCTCTTGCTCGAAAATGTGCTACGGTTCTTTATAGTCGTGGGCGCGCTCGCGATAGGCTTTGGTCTTGCGGGGGCTATGGTAGGCACAGTAGTCGTGTATGCGCTACTGCTCGTGGCATTCGCCGCTCAACTCTTCAGGAGGCATACAAACGTGTTTTCCAGTATATCCAGCCCGATAAAGGGCAAGGAGATAAAGCGGTTCGGTATGTGGATAGCTGGAGCGTCGCTGATAGGCTCCGTATACGGCTCCATAGACCAGTTCATCGTGGCGTCATTGCTCCCCGTCGAGCAGCTGGGCTTCTACAGGATCGCCGCGGGCTGGGCCGTGGCGTCCGTAAGCATCATCCCGATAACGGCATTTGTCATAAACCCCTATCTCTCCGCGGCACGCTCAACGAATGAAGCGCGAAGAATCCTTACGTACTCGCTAAAGTACATCCTGATTATGGCGTTCCCTATTGCGTTCCTGCTGTCGGCCATGGCGAAACCAATCGTCACAGTCTTCTATGGTGCAGAATTCATCGGATCGGCGGCATCCCTCTCGATCCTCGCCTTCACGGTCGTTCCTATAGCCACGATAAACGTCTTGCAGTCTTATTACGCAGCGGTAGACAGGCCAGATGTCATAACAAAGACGACTTTCACAATAACCGTTGCAACGATAGCTCTTTTGGTGACGCTCACCAAGAGCGCGGGCCTCGTAGGAGCGTCGATAGCGATGCTCACCGTACGCACGTTAGAGATACTGTCATATATGCTGTTAAGCCGAACGCTGTCCAGGGAGAATATAATGATCTTCGCCAAGCCGCTGTTCGCGGCTCTTGTTGTATATGCAGCGTCAGGATTTGTGAAAATCGTTACGTTGTTGGACATGGTAGTCATCGGAACACTGTTGGCCATAACATACACTGGCATACTGTTCGCGGTAGGCAGCCTGACGCGCGCGGAGGTCAGCATGCTCCTAGGATTCGCAGGATACAAAAGGGGGGAGGCCAAATGAACATATGTTTCTTTTCAAAAGGTTTGGCCACGTCTGGCAAGCACTTCGTCTCGCGGAATCTCCTCGCGGAGCATTGGGCACGCCTCGGACACCGCGTTTACGTAGTGGGCCTGTGGGACGAGAACCTGAAGAACCTGAAGATAAAGAACATGGAGTTCATTACCGTTAGGGACACGAAACTGAAATCCGGCGTGCTGAGGCGGCTCTACTTCATCAGGGAGTTCCGCAGAGTGTTGAAAGGGCTTTTGAAGAAAGAGAGGATAGATGTCATCGTTGCAATCGCGCGCACCGAACACCTTATCATCGCTATGCTGAACACTAAAGTGCTGCGCGTTGCAGACTACACAGAACCGAGCTTCACGCGCCTCAAAGGCGTCAAGAACGCAATCGCAAAGGCGGCTGAAAACTTTTCATTAAACCGCGCTGATTTCATTGTCAGCAACGTTTCCGTGGGCATATCCGATTACATAAAATCCAACTACCCCCGCAAGGAACAGTACGTGGTCGAAGACGGCTACGACATCCGGTATTTCAGCCCCAAAAGATATTCGAAACAGAAGATAGCGTCAATCAGGAAACGGTTCCGCGCCGCAGCAGGCGAGACGTTAGTGGCATACACCGGATTCATAGGAGGCGGCGGCGTGGGAATGGGCAAGTTCTACAGGACTGACATACTAATCGGCGCAATAAGGAAAGTTGTGGAAAGAGACCCTGGAATAAAGTTCGTTATAGCGGGCCGCGGACCCTACGCAGGCACGCTCGTCCACAACATAAAAGACTGGTCCCTCGAAAAGAACGTTGCCTATGTCGGATGGAAACCACTCGAGGACGTCGCGTCGTACGTGGCTGCGGCCGACATATTCGTGATACCGATGAACCAAGACGGTTCCCTGAAGCTTTACGAATGCATGGGTCTCGGGAAGCCTGTGGTGGCGACACTGGACGACAGGAGCCACGGGAAGTATAACAGGATCATCTCCCGTGACAGCATCGTCCAGCCGGAGCTTAATGAAGACAGCCTCTCTGAAGCGGTGTTTCGCCTCGCGCACAACTCTGCATTAAGACGCAGCCTTTCGCAGAGGATGCTAAAGGCGTCTGAAGGAAGGGACTGGGAGAGTGTGGCCAAACGTTACATAAAGATAATAGAGGGCCGCCTGGATGCTACTTCCGCATCTCGGAGGCGTAGGCTTCCTTGAACCATTCGGCCATGCGCGGTATGCCCACATCAAGCGTCACTTTTGGTTCGTAGCCTATCATGCGCCGGATCTTCGATATGTCCGGACATCGCCTCTTCGGGTCAGTATTCTTGCGGTAAGTTTCGTTCAGCTCAGGCATCTGCTGCTTGATTTCGATGCCACCAAAATGTTTGGCCACGATCTTCGCAGTCTCGTACATCGATAGTTCTCCTGACTGGTTGCCTAGGTTGAAAACCTCCCCGTTGTGCTCGGAAAGGAGGGTTTGGAAAAGCCCTGTGGCGATGTCCGTAACATAGCAGAACGTCCGCGTCTGGCTGCCGTCGCGGTAGATTGGCAGGGGATTACCTTTCATGGCGCTGGAGATGAAGTTGGGGAGCACGCGGTAATCGTCAAACCTCATGTGCGGTCCGTATGCGTTGAATATCCTGACTATCTTTATGGGCACCTTGAAAAGCTGGTAGTAGCTCATACAGAGCGCCTCGCCCATCCTCTTCGATTCGTCGTAACAGGCACGCGGGCCTGTGCAAGAGACGTTGCCGTTGTACGTTTCAGGCGTCGGGACAAACTCCGGGTGCGGGTCTCCGTACACTTCGCTCGAACTCAGGAAAAGTATGCTCTTCGCGTTCTTCTCGCGCGCCATGTCAAGCATGTTCTTCGTGCCTACAGAGCCCACTTCGAGCGTTTCTATCTTGTAGATGTTGTAGAACGCCGGAGAAGCCAGCCCTGCCGCGTGTATTATGTAATCGACCTTTCCGTCTATCTTCAATGGCGTGCGGATGTCGTGGGTGATTGTTTCCGTGGTCTCTGCGTCAGCGATGAATGTTTTCTTTCCTGTCAGGAAGTTGTCAACGGCTATTATCCTGCACTTCTCGCGCAGCACGTTGGCATTGAGGAATTCGAGGGTGTGCACAAGGTAGCTGCCCAGAAAGCCTGCAGCGCCTGTGATCAGTATCGTACGACCGCTGAACTTGGCGGCGATTGATGCTATGTTGGCGGCGATTGCCTCCACGTCCTCTGCAACTATTTTGCTTTCCATGCGATCAACAACAAAACGAGCTGTATTTAAAGTAATTGGAGAAAGCTATTTAAGCGCAAACGCCCGCGTTTGCATCTCGGAACTCGCGGTTCCGAGTATTTCGGACCGTGTCCGAAAATTCCGGGAAGTTGGTTTATTTAAGCGTTAAAACGGTAACGGCGTGGACGGCCATGAAATGCAGGATATGCGGCAACGGCACAAGAACATTCCTTAACCTCGGAAAAACCCCTCTTGCAAATGCGTTCCTGCGCCGCGAGGACCTGGACAAAGAGGAGCCTACATTCCCCCTTGAAGTCTGTTTCTGCACAGGATGCGCGCTTGTCCAGCTGACAGAAGTCATCCCTCCGGAGAAGCTCTTCAGGAACTATGTTTATGTCTCGTCGACCACAAAGAGCTTCCAGGAGCACTTCGCTAGAATGGCAGAAGAGCTTACGCGGATGATGGGAACGCCAACGCTGGCCGTCGATATAGGCAGCAACGACGGCATCCTGCTGAAGGGCTTCCGTGAGCGCGGAGTGCGCGTCGTGGGCGTCGAACCTGCAACGAACATCGCAAAAATCGCTAACGACGCCGGCATCGAGACTATCAACGACTTCTTCAACGCTGACGTAACGAAACGGATAGTCGCGCTCAAGGGACGTGCGGACGTAGTAACAGCGACAAACGTCTTCGCCCACGTCGGCGACATACAGGGCTTCACTGCTAACGTCCGTACGCTGTTGAAGGATGACGGCATCTTCGTCATAGAGGTCCAGTATGTAGGCGACATGCTCACCAAGATGACATTCGACAACGTCTACCACGAACACCTCTCGTACTTTTCTGCGAGCGTTCTCGTGGAGTTCTTCAAACGTTTCGGCATGGAGGTCTTCCGTGTGAAGCGCGTGGACACGCACGGCGGCTCCCTGCGCGTGTACGTGCAGAAGAAAGGCTCGGGACGCTTCCCAATCGACGCCTCTGTAAAGGAAATAATAGAAGAGGAAAAGGGGCTCGGAGCGACTGGACTGCAGGCGTACGTGGACTTTGCCAGAAAGGTCGAAGGCGTCAGGACAGACCTCGTAAAGATGGTCACGGCTCTGCGAAAAGACGGCCGGCGCGTCGCGGCGTATGGCGCACCTGCCAAAGGCAGCACGCTGCTGAACTTTTGTGGCATAGGAGCGGACGCCATACAATACACAGTGGACGATAGCCCATTGAAACAGGGGTTGTTCATGCCAGGGACGCATATACCGGTCTTGAGTTCAAAGGCGCTGGACGAACGCAGACCCGATTACATAATGATTCTTGCGTGGAACTTCGCCCCAGAGATCATGGAGAAGATAAAGAAGCACCGCGACGCAGGCGTAAAGTGCATAGTGCCTTTGCCCGAACCAACGATAATCTGACTCTAGAGCTTGCTATAAACGGTTTTTATCTTCTCTTCTATGCGTGCGTAAGAGTACATCGCCTCGTAGCGGCGCTTGGCGCTGTCGCCCAAACGACGCCTCAACGAATCGTCAGAGAGCAGGAGCTTCAAGCCGTCTGCCAACGAGCGCACGTCATTGGGTCTAACGACCAAGCCGGCTTTTCCGTAGTCCAGTATGGCAGGGATGTCAGATACTGCGCTCGCAATGACAGCGCGGCCCATCATCATGGGCTCGAATATTTTGCCTGGGATTTGTGCGTTGGCGTACGTGGACGGGCGGGTCGGGATGGCGTATACATCGCACGCAGCCACAAAATCCGGTATTTCCTCAATGGGGGCTTTGCCTATGTACAAAGTTTCGTCGCCTGCAAGACGCAGGAGTGCTGTTTTTCCCTCTCCAACAACGACGAGTTTCACGTCCTTGTCGTTCAAAGACTGGACTGCCTTTATCAGGACGTCGATCCCCTTGTGCTCAAAGATTGTTCCTGCGTACAGGATGATTTTCTTGTCTTGAAGGTCGTACTTCTTGCGGACAGCCGCACCAGTATATTTTTTGCCGAGAAACAGCGGTTCGTTGGCAACCTGATGGATAATATCGCCGCCGTATATTTTTTGTAAGTACGTCGATGAAACTATCATCCGGTCAGCGCTCTTGTATGCGCGTTCGGCAGCACGCAGGACGAGCCTCTTGAACGGGTTCTTTGGAGACGCCACATCGTAGTCGTCTACGGTTATCACAAGTTTCTTTCCAATGCGCCTCTTCACGGCGGCCGCAGGCATTGCTGTATTGGGGAACAGCTTGAACGCGTGCATCACGTCGAAGTCGCCGCGCATGAGACGCTTCTTAACGCTGAAGTATGCGCTGGCAAGGGCAAGCTGCGGCGGGCGGCCAACCGGCGGCTCGATGAACTCGAAGTCCAGAGTTGCGTCGCGTATGAAAGGCTCCTTCCCGAGAAGCGGGCCGACTATCTTCACGTCGTGTTCTTTCGAGAGTATCTTCGCGTACGGATACGTTGTGATGAAAGACGAACTGCTTATCTGCGGGCACACCATCACTATTTTCATCTTCTGACAGCCTCCTCGTATATCCTCTTCAGCTGGGCGTTGCGATGTGAAACAGAAAACTTTCCTGTTTCTATCTC
>JACQIF010000066.1 GCA_016198635.1 Candidatus Aenigmatarchaeota archaeon | reverse complement strand
TGGAACCAGTGGATTTTCCTCAAATTCCTGGAGCGCGGGCTGGCTTACAAGAAAAACGCCTCTGTCAACTGGTGCAGCAAATGCACGACCGTGCTGGCAAACGAGCAGGTGGTCGCGGGCTCGTGCTGGCGATGCTCGACGCAGGTGAAGGTCAGGAATCTGGACCAGTGGTTCTTCAAGATAACCGCTTACGCGGAAGAGCTGCTCAACGACATCGACACGCTCGACTGGCCGGAACGCGTCAAGACGATGCAAAGAAACTGGATAGGGCGCAGCGAGGGAACGCTGGTAAAATTCCAGATAAAGGGCGGCGGCCAGCTGGAAGTCTTCACGACTCGTCCAGACACGCTCTTCGGCTGTACATTCGTCACGCTTGCCCCAGAGCATCCGCAAACACTGCAGCTGGTGAAAGGGACGAAACAGGAGGACGCCGTAACGAACTTCGTGGACAAGGTTCTCATACACGAGAGAAGGGACCGCTCTGACACGTCAAAGGAAGGCGTCTTCACAGGCCGCTACGCCATAAACCCCGCCACAGGAGGCGAGATTCCAATCTACATAGCAAACTTTGTCCTTCTCGAGTACGGGACAGGCGCGGTTATGGGCGTGCCGGCACACGACCAGCGCGACTTCGATTTCGCGCTGGCTTACAAGATGCCGATAAAAGTTGTGATACAGCCGAAAGACCGCGAACTCAAACCGCAGCTAATGGTAGAAGCGTACACAGAAGACGGCGTGCTAGTCAACTCGGGAGAGTTCTCCGGCCTGCCGAACAGGGAAGCGATGGACAAGATAACAGCGTGGTTGGACAAGAACGCCAAAGGCGGCCGCACCGTACAGTACAAGCTGCGAGACTGGCTGATATCGCGCCAGCGTTACTGGGGCACGCCGATACCGATAATCTACTGCAAGTCGTGCGGGACAGTTCCAGTGCCATACAAAGACCTGCCGGTCGTCCTTCCAGAAGGCGTAAAGATAACAGGGGAAGGGAACCCTTTGGAAAAATCGCCTGCCTTCGTCAGCGCAAAGTGCCCCAAATGCGGCTCCGAGGCCAGACGGGAAACAGATACGATGGATACGTTCGTCGACTCTTCGTGGTACTTCATGCGCTTCGCGTCGCGGCCGAACGACAAGCCTTTCGAGAAAGCGGACGCGGACTACTGGATGCCAGTCGACCACTACATAGGCGGCATAGAGCACGCGATACTTCACCTCCTTTTCGCGCGCTTCTTCACCAAGGCACTGCGCGATACGGGAATGCACTCTGTCCGCGAGCCATTCGCCAGGCTCTTCGCGCACGGCATGGTAACGAAAGATGGCTCCGCCATGTCCAAATCCAAAGGAAACATAGTGGACCCCGAAACCATCTTCTCTAATGTGGGAGTCGACGCATCGAGGATGTACATGCTCGGCGTCTCGAGGCCAGAGAGCGACGTCGAGTGGAACGACCGCGGTGCACCTGCCGCTTTCAGGCATATCTCCAGGATATGGGATATGTTCGAACCGCGAGGTTCGAACGCTTCAAACGCCGGGCGTTCGAAGATGTTCGAATCGGAAGCAGGCGGATCTACATCAAAAGACGCGTACATCAAGAGCGCTCTCAACGCGCTCGTGCGCGACGTCACTGCACACACGCAGGAGTTCAACTATCCGGAGGCCTTGAACGCGATGGCGCTCTTCGTAGAGTATCTGGACAGCAACCGCCTATACGTCTCGCAGAAAACCTACAAGAAGGCACTGGAAACGCTGACGCTGCTACTGACGCCGTTCGCCCCGCACGTCTGCGAGGAGCTGTGGTCACGGACGCATGATACGTTCGCAAACGCCGCCGTGTGGCCGAAGGCCGGCAAGATAGACCCGAACGTACTCGTAGGCGAAGAAGTCGTGCGCACGGTTGTCAAAGACGTAGACGAAATCAAAAAATTGGTCAAGATAGAGAAGCCTGCGAAGGTCACGTTGTTCGTCGCGCCTGAATGGAAACGTAAAGTCTACACAGGCGTCCGGGAAGGCAAGCAGATAGCCGATTTTATGAAAGATACAAAGATGAAGAAATACGGCGAGCAGTTAGTGAAGTATGTACAGGGGCTGCAAAAGAAGAAGTTTGAGTTGCGGGCGAACGTTATGGACACGAAAACCGAGCTTGCTTACGTGAAGAAGAACCGGAAGTACCTCGAAGATATATTGGGCTGCAAAGTCGCTGTCGAAGACGCCGAGAAAAGTACGCATACCAAAGCGCGGTCTGCCGACGTGCACAAACCGGGGATACTACTTGAGTAGCACATGAAGAATGCTTAAATAAGCCATTTCTCAACTTGGAAAGCTGATTAACATGGTCTCAAAAGGCTCGTTCGTCAAGATAACGTACGTCGGCCGCGTCAAGGAAACCGGGGAACTGTTCGACACCACGGACGAGGCTCTCGCACGCAAGGAAGGCACGTACGCGCCTAACGCCCGCTACGGTTCCGTCACGATCGTTGTGGGAGAGGGCCGCGTTCTCCGGGGACTGGACGAAGCTCTCGTGACGATGAACGCAGGCGACGAACGCACGCTTGACGTTCCTCCGGAAAAGGCGTTCGGCCCCAGAAGCGCAGAAACGATAAGGCTCATCCCGCTCAAGGAGTTCAACAGACAGGGCTTTACGCCTGCCGCAGGGATGCAGATAACGATGAACAGCCTTCACGGGCGCGTTCTTTCGGTAAACTCGGGCCGCGTCCGCGTGGACTTCAACCACCCGCTCGCCGGCAAGGCGTTGACTTACGTCTTACGCATCGACGAAGAGGTCACGGACAAGGCGATGCAGGCACGTGGCCTCGTGGACTACTACTTGCGCGAGAGCGCTGATGTAAAGGTCAATGGCACCGAGGCCGAAGTCGTCCACAAAGAAGAGATACCACAGAGGGCGAAGGAGGCTATGACAGAAGACCTCAAGAAGTTCGTCGGCTTAACGGGCGTAAAGTTTACGCAACTGATGGAAAGCAAGGCAGAAAAGGCTCCTGCACAATCTTCAAACCAAGGTTTGTGACGCGTGGGAAATCTTGACATCAAGCATGTCATCATTTTTCAGCCCAAAAAATATTTATATACAGGTTTATGGCAGATTAGTAACTAGTTCTTCCGTGTGTTCGACCACGAGAGGACAAAAAATAATCTTGACATGCTTGATATCAAGCAGAATGGGATTTGAAGGAGGTTTTGTGAAATGGCTGTAATGGACGAGGGTGGAGACAAGAGAGCTCGAAAGAACAATCCTAAGTTGGACGAGGACTTGAAAAAGATTCTAGAGGCCCGAAAGGCTGTCATCAAAGTTGTAGGCTGCGGAGGCGCCGGGAACAACACGATAACCCGCATGGCTACGGTGGGCGTCGTTGGTGTTGAACTTCTAGCTGTCAATACGGACGCGCAGGACCTGCTCTACACGGACGCAGACCGCAAAATACTGGTCGGCCGCGAACTGACACGCGGACTGGGCGCAGGCGCTGATCCAAAGGTCGGTGAAGAGGCTGCAAAGGAGAACAAGAAAGAGCTAAAGGAGTCTCTTGAGGGTTCGGACATGGTATTCGTGACGTGCGGACTGGGCGGCGGAACAGGCACAGGCTCGGCTCCTGTAGTTGCAGAAGTTGCAAAGAGCGGAGGCGCCCTTACAGTCGGCGTCGTGACGCTGCCGTTCACCATGGAAGGCAAGGCGCGCCGCGACAACGCTGAAATAGGACTGGACAAGCTCAAGAAACAGGTTGACACTCTGATAGTGATACCAAACGACAAGCTGCTCGAGATCGTACCGGACGTCTCCCTGACCACAGCATTCAAGGTGGCGGACGAGATACTGGTGAACGCCGTGAAAGGCATAGCAGAACTCGTTACCAAGGCCGGGCTCGTCAACCTCGACTTCGCGGACGTCCGCGCAGTGATGGGCAACGGCGGCCTCGCATTGATCGGTCTGGGCTCCAGCGACACAGAGAACCGTGCTGTTGAGGCCGTGGAGAAGGCGTTGCACAACCCACTGCTCGATATAGACGTCGAAGGAGCAGGAGGCGCTCTCGTAAACGTCATAGGCGGGCCGGACATGACAATACGCGAAGCGCAGAAGATTGTGGAATACGTGTCCTCGAAACTCGACCCCGAAGCGAAGATAATATGGGGTTCGCAGATAGACCCTGCCCTCGGCGATGAAGTCCGGGCGATGGTCATCGTCACTGGCGTCAAGAAGAGCCAGATATACGCAACAGTCTCGCGCGACATAAGCACGGAGAGGAGAAAGGAGTTCGCATCGATGCTTGGCATCGATTTCGTAACGTAATTACGGTCCTCCCTTTGAAACCGTTTACCGAGGCGAAAGCCGAGGTAAATTTGAAACATGCAAGTGTTTCAAGAATAACCCAACGCTAGTTCCAGTGTGGGTTTAAGTGTGTACGGAAACAGCGGTTTCCGATACACCGGAAAGCAAAGCTTTCCGAGTGGGACGAAGTGGTTGGAGCACGAAATGTGCTTCGCCCTTCGCTCACCATTTTATTCAAACGGCGAAAGCCCCGAACAACCTTTATATAGCTTTCCCGTGAACTTCATGTAGCTCCTTTTCGGCGTCACTTCGATTAGGGGCGCCTAACGGGGAGATAGAATGGACGAACCGAATGTAAGCAAGATGCAGCGCTTCAAGGACTACCTGCGTAACGTAATGCGCGTACTGCACGTCTCTTCCAAGCCTTCGGGCGAGGAGTACTGGACATCCGCGAAGATATCTGGAATTGGAATCCTGGCCATAGGGACTGTTGGCTTCATAATCTTCGTTATATTCCAGTTCATAGGAATATTCTAAATTGGTGGAACGTAATGCCGATGTTAACGATAAGAACGACGATAGGGCGCGAGAACGTGGTGATAGGCGAGCTCGAGGAGCGCATCCGCGCCCACGCATACAAGATAAAGGCGATCCTTCACCCCGAAAAACTCCGCGGCTATGTCATAGTAGAAGGCGTGGAGGACGACATCAAAGCGGCCGTCAATGGCCTGCGC
>JACQIF010000062.1 GCA_016198635.1 Candidatus Aenigmatarchaeota archaeon | reverse complement strand
GCTCGTTCAGAGCAGTTCTGCGATCTATATCTTTGAGCAGTGCGAGCGCTTTCTTCGAGTCGCCTTTGAGAAGGACGTCGCGTAATGGCATGAAGCAATTATCTTCAATGGTATTAAAATATCCCAACATCGCGTGTTTCTATTTGATAGAGCTTTTGTCCGAGTTAACCAACGGAAGGCACGAGGACGCAAGGCGGAAGCCTGCCGAAAGCTCTAGCCGAACTCGGGCCGCGGCATCTCTGCGCTCAATCCCTTGCGGGTGCGTATCTGCACGACCGTTCGTTCGAGCAGCTCGCGCGGCAGTGTTTCAAACGTCACGTCAACTAGGAAGTAGAAGCCTCTGCCTCCCGTGGCGCTCTTGAGCGCAGCCTCGAAGCCAAACATCTCTGATACTGGCAGCGTCGACTTCACGTTCGTGGAGCCCAGCTCTGTCGTGACGTCCAGCACCTCGCCGCGGCGCGTCTGGACTTCCTTCATGACATTCCCCACGCTTTCGTGGTCCGAATTTATCAATATTATCTGCCGTGGCTCGAGCAGCGTCGCGCCGCCCATCAGCATCGCGTTCTTTATCGCCTGCCGCACGGCCGGGATTACTTGCGCCGGGCCGCGGTGTATCGCGTCCTCATGTAGTTTGGCGTCCGTAATGCGCACGATCGCTCCTGTCACAGGCTCGCGGCCCAGAGGTCCCTCACTCACGACCTCCTTAAACGACTGCTTGATGAGCTCGAAAGCTTCATTGAGGTACTGTATGCCTTTCGTTGCGTCGACGAGCAGGTTCTTTTCAAAAACCATCTCCAACCCCTTCACGTCCTTTTCTTCCAGCCCGAGGTCGCGCAGCTTCTGGATGAATGCTATATCCTTCTTCTTGAGTTCTTTGGTACCGGGCAGTGTCCCTTCCACCATTGCTGCATACACTGCCTTTGGAAGAGGTTCGATCTCCACGTAAAATGCATTGTGTTTGTTCGGAGACTTTCCTTCGATGGGACCGCCTTTCTTCGTGCACGTTTCACGATAAACAACGATGGGCTGCGAGGCGTTGAGCTCTATGCCCTTTTCGCGTATCTTGCGCTCGACCTTAGCGTCCAAGTGCAGTTCACCCAGTCCAGAAACGAGCATCTCGCCCGTCTCCTGATTTATCTCTATCTTCAGCGTGGGGTCTTCCTTGCCTAGGATGCGCAGGATTTCAATGAGCTTCGGCAGGTCCTGCGGGCGCTTTGGCTCCATCGCTTTCGTCACGACAGGCTCGAAGATGTGCTTGATCTCCTCGAACGCGTCTATGACTGCGTCCGTGTTGCAGAGCGTCTCGCCGACGCTCGCCTCTGCGATGCCGACTAGGCCCACGACGTTTCCGGCCGTGGCGTATTCGACAGGATGGCGTTTGTCCGCGATGAACGACGTGACCTGCTGCACCTTGATCGGTTTCTTCAGGCCAAGTGCGTAAACATCCTGCCCTCGGACGATGCGCCCTGAGAATATGCGCGTGGTTGAGATCAGTCCTGCGTGCGGGTCCTGCACGACCTTCGTTATTACTGCGGCCAGTTTTCCGTTCTGGTCGCACAGCACCATCTGTTTCCCGACGTCCGTAGTTACATCGCCCTTCCAGACGCGGGGAATGCGGTATGGCTGCGCGTCTATCGGCGATGGCAGGTGCTGGATTACCATGTCCAGAACGACAGTATGCACTGGCGCTCGTTTAGCGAGTTCCTCGTCCTTGCCGCTCGCGCACGCGTCTATTATCTCCTTGAACGTGACGCCGCTGCGTTTCATGTACGGAACGGATATGGCCCACTTGCGTAGTGCGCTTCCGAACGCAACAGAGCCATCCTTGACAGAGAAAGCCCACTTGTCCGCGAACTGCGGTTCGACGTGGTTTCTAACGAACTTGTTGACCTCTATGACTATCTTCTCGAGTCGCTGCTGGAGCTGTTCGGGCGTGAGCTGCAGTTCTTTGATAGCGCGGTCCACCTTATTGATGAGCAATATCGGTTTAACGCGTTCGGCCAATGCTTGCTTCAGCACTGTTTCCGTTTGTGGCATGATCCCTTCGACTGCGCATACCATCACTACCGCACCGTCAACCGCGCGCATCGCACGCGTCACGTCGCCTCCGAAGTCTACGTGGCCCGGTGTGTCGAGAAGGTTTATCAGGTAGCGTTCGTTCGCGTATTCGTGGGCCATCGTAACTGTGGCGCCGTATATTGTCATCAGCCGTTCGCGTTCTTGGTTATCTATCCACGTGAGCATGCGCTCGCCGACGAGCTCGGCGGACATCATGCCAGAGAGCGCAGCAAGGTTGTCCGTCAATGTCGTCTTGCCGTGGTGGATATGTGAAACGATGCCAATGTTGCGAATATTCTTAGGATTGTTCATCAAGTGCTGCACGTTTTCGCTGTACCCTTCGTTCGATGCCATATGCAATCACAAAAAGCGTAACGAGGCTTTTGAAAGAAAGTATATAAATGCACCGCCTTCGAAACTCGTAAAGCTTCGAAGCCTCCGAACCTTGTTCGGAGACCTTCGTGCTCACAGGAACACATCCTGTCTTATTAACCTATTTTTATGCCTAAAGTAACACTGTTGTCTATGCCTCTTGAACCGCGCATTAAAGAGAAACAGTGGACGAAGGAGCTGGAGCTGCCGCTCGTTGAGGAGTTCCGTCACGTTAGCCATGCGTTCAACACAAAGTCCAAAAAAATATTCTCGATAGACACGCCGCCCCCCTACCCGAGCGGCAAGTGGCACATCGGCGCCGTGGCGCACTATGCACTCATAGACATGATCGCGCGCGCGCAGCGCATGCTCGGGCGCAGCGTGCTCTTCCCATGGGGAGTGGACCGCAACGGGATAAACATCGAGCTGCTCGTCGAAAAAAAATATGGGAAACCGTTGCACGCATGGGATAGAGAAGAGTTCATAGAGCTGTGCCGGAAAGAGATAGCTTCGTACACGAAAGATCTAGAAAATACTGCCCGTCGCGTCGGCATGTCCTGCGCGTTCGAGAACGCGTACTACACAGACAGCCCCGAATACCGCGCCGCAAGCCAAGCGGCTTTCATAGAGCTCTGGAACAAGGGGCTTGTCGTCGAAGACCTGCGCCCCAACAACTACTGCACAGACTGCCGGACGACGATAGCAGACGCAGAGGTCTACTACGTGGAAAAAGACACCAAACTCGTACACGTCGTTTGGGAGACAGAGGACGGCGATAAAGTGACGATAGCCACAACACGCCCGGAGCTGATGTGCGCGTGCCAAGTCGTGCTGGTAAACCCGGACGACGAGCGTTACGCGCGCTACCACGGCAAAAAAATCAAACTGCCTTTATACGACCGTAGCGTTGTCGTGCGCGCTCATCCGTACGTCGACCCTGCGTACGGAACGGGCGCAATGATGATATGCTCTTATGGAGATGTGGGCGATGTCCAGCTATTCCGCGAGCTGCGGCTCGAGCCGATAGCAGCGATAGGCGTGGATGCTCGCATGACAGATGCGTCAGGCCGGTACAAAGGATTCAAAATAAAAGAGGCCCGTGAGCGCGTGACGGAAGACTTGAAGAGCGCGGGACTTGTCGTGAAAGAGGAAACTGTCAAGCACAAAGTCCCCACATGCGAGCGCTCAAAGACCCCCCTTGAAATAATCAACATGAAAGAGTGGTATCTGAAACAGACAAACGTTCTGGATGCGTTGCGCGAGCGCGCCAAAGAGATGGCCTTCTTCCCGGACAAGCACCGCCAACTGCTCCTGGACTGGATAGACAACGTCACGATAGACTGGCCTATATCGCGCCGCCGCTACTATCACACTGAAATACCAATATGGTACTGTACGAAGTGCAACGAGCCGCATGCGCCTGAACCGGGCCCGTACTACCAGCCGTGGAGACAGAAAGCGCCTTTCGCGCACTGTACGAAGTGCAAGACCGCGGAGTTCGTAGGAGAAGAACGAGTTTTCGACACGTGGATGGACTCTTCAATATCGAACCTCTATATAGTCGGCTATCCGAAAATCAAAGAGGGTCTATTCCCAGTGACGCTGCGTACGCAGGGCCGTGATATAGTGCGTACGTGGCTCTACTACACTACGTTGAAATCGCACCTTTTGATGAACAGCAAGCCGTTCGAGCGTGTTTGGATTACGGGCATGGGACTTGATGAGCATGGCAAGAAGATGTCAAAGTCTTTAGGAAACGTTGTGGACCCGGACGTCATTCTCGAAAAGTACGGTGCAGACGCCTTCCGTCTCTGGGCTGCTTCGGAAACCAATGTAGGAGAAGACTACCGTGTGAGCACCGAACGCATCGAAGGCGCTTACAAGTCCCTGGTCAAGCTCTGGAACGTGGCGCGTTTCGTTTCGCAGTTCGAGGCGCCTGCGCGCAAGCCGACGTTGACGCCATTGGACTCTTGGATCATTAATGAGGCTAACGCACTCGTGACGCAGGCACGCCAAGCGTACGAGAACTACGACTTCCACAATCCTGCCGTTGAGCAGCGCCACTTCCTCTGGGAGACGTTTGCTTCGCACTACCTTGAGCTCGTAAAACCGCGCGCATACAATGAGAGTGGCGTGTTTACCAACGACGAACGGGACGCTGCGAGGTGGGCGCTCAACTATGTGGTTGATCTGATGCTGCTGCTGCTTGCGCCCATATCGCCGTTCATTACATACAAGCTCTACGAGGAACTGCACGGTGCGAACGTTCACGCGGAAAAACTGCCTGTGGCTCTTGACGTAAGCAGCATTGGGTTCGAAACACGCCATCTGCTTGAAGTGGACGGCGCTATATGGAAACATAAAAAAGACAAGGGACTGAACCTGAAATCGGATGTGCAAAGGGCCGTTTTGCCAAAGGCTCTCCGCCCTTTGGAAAAGGATCTTAAAGCCGCGCACAACATAAAGACACTGGAGTGGGGAGATGCCCTCGAAACGAAATTAGAGTGATTTTTATGCCAGAGGATATCGCAGAACAAAGACGCAAATTGAAGAAACTTATCGAAGAGCTGGAGCAGCGCCGTGGTAGGCACACGGAGCTTGTGACCGTTTACGTGCCTGCAGGCTCGTCCATAACGGACATGATGGGCCAGCTGCGCAACGAGCAGGGGACAGCCGAGAACATCAAATCCAAAGCCACGCGCAAGAACGTTGTTAATGCGTTAGACAAGATAATCCAGCATCTCAAGCTCTACAAGCGCACGCCTGCCAACGGGCTGGCTGCCTTTTGTGGCAACGTTTCGGAGAAAGAAGGCGTCGACGACCTGCAACTCTGGACGCTCGAGCCTCCTGACCAACTCTTTACGAAGCTCTATTGGTGCGACCAGCGGTTCGACCTGGACCCGTTGCGTGATATGGTGAAGGAGAAAGAGATATACGGGTTGTTTGTAATCGATTCCACGGATGCGGATGCGGGAATGCTCCGCGGAAAACGCGTCAGCGTACTTAGCCATATGGATTCGCCTGTTCCGAGCAAAATCGCCGCCGGCGGGCAGAGCGCCGCCCGTTTCGAGCGCGTGCGTCAGGGCCTCATCGAAGACCATATGAAGCGTGCCGCTTCGATGTTCCGCGAACAGTTCGAGGCCGAGGACGTGCGTGGCGTTATCGTCGGCGGGCCCGGGCCAATGAAGGAGAAGTTCGTCGAGGGCGACTACCTTTCGGACAGCCTCAAGAAGAAAATCATAGGCGTAAAGGATATAGGCTATACAGGCGACCACGGGCTCGACGAGCTGTTCAACCGCTCACAGGACATTCTAAAGGAAGCGGCTGTGGCGAAAGAAAAGGAGATAGTCAAAGGCTTTTTCGACGAGCTTCATCGCGGCGGCAAGGCCGTGTACGGCCTTAACGAGGTGCGCAAAGCGATAGAGATGGGCGCTGCGGCGACTGTGCTCGTCTCAGAAAAGGCAGAGTTGGAGGAAGTAGAGTTTTTATGCGATTGTGGTTTCTCTGAGAAAACGATAGTCAAAAAGAGCGAGAAGAGTTCTCACACATGCAAGCAGTGCTCCAAAAACATGAAAGTTGTTGGCGAGCGCGAAATGGTCGAAGCGCTCGAGGAGCTGGCGGCGACGACCGGCGCCAAGGTCGTGCACATCTCCCGCGACACCGCTGAAGGCGAGCAGCTCTACCAAGTGGGCGGCATAGGCGCGCTGCTCCGCTACAAGATATAATATATACGCCATCTCCAATTCTTCCATGCCAGTCGACGAGAGCCTTCGCAAGTGGATCACGGACAACTACAACGCCGGCTTTACGCCAGAACAACTGCGTACGACGCTTGCAGAGAGCGGACAGGACCCGGCGGCTGTAGACGAAGTTCTTAAAGCATCTCCTCAAACGCCTCTGCTACCCCCACCACCAGCCCCTAAGAAAAAAGGCATAAACTGGACGATAGTCGTTGTGATATTCATCCTCGGACTCCTCGTAGGGGTACTATTTTTCTTCAACACCGTGATAAGCAATCTTATCACAGCGTCTGCTGGAGTCGCCGGGATCAGGACTTGAGCGTGAGCGTATAGAGCTCGTCAGGCGCGTACGCGCTAGTATAGACGCGGACTTCGTCTATCATTCCCGGGAAATGAGGCTCGCCGCTGGAGTCTGTCCTGTCTGTTCCTATCCAGAATGTCTTCGGGTCTTGGGTAGTGCAATCTGGAATAGCGCCTGAAGCAGGTGTGTTATTCAGCAACGCTCCATTGATGTAAAATCTCTGATTGGAGCCGTCGTAGCTGACCAGAAGATGAGTCCATCCGGCCAGCGTCACGTTGTAGTCGACTAAGGTCTGCGTACTCCACCCGCCGCCGCATGCACTACCAACCTTCTGCTGGAATTGAGGCTTGGCTGTGTTTGAATTTAGGCTTATCCATAAACCAAGCCAGTGGTCGCCGATTATAAAGTCTCTGCCCGGTGCGACAGACGGATCCCTGTTGAACCACGCCTCTACTGTGATCTGCCCCTGTCCTTTTAAATCATCTATCATCTTGTTGCTCACATCGACATAGTTCCATGCTCCATCCAAGCGCACTGCCTTTCCAATCTTTCCTTCAGTGCGCGCCGGCACCGTTGCAGAAGTCCCGTTTCCAAGAGCGGCATGGTTGCCCTTTCCCGAAGCGTCGTTAACTACAGTTCCCGAGTCTTCTTCAAACCGCCAGTCGCCCACCACGCCGCGGGCCGGGCTTACTATGATTTTATTGGAGTCTTGGAAAGAGCCTGCGCTGATGCGCAGATCATGGTCCCCTGCGCCAAGAGTCCACAACTGTGAAAGCGTTATGGTTCCTAACCGGTCGCGCTCCAACACATCGAAGTCTGCGGCGAACGCCAGCGGCTCGACGTCGAAAAACACCTGCAACGCCGACGACGAGAGCTCTGACGTGCCGGTGTTCTTGATGAAGATGCGCGTATCGGCAGCGCCCTGTATGTCGAAGTTTGAGAACAACGCACGGGACGTTTTCGACACGGTCTCTTCGCCTGCCGACGCGACGCTGCCGAAGACTCGCGAAGACCATACCGTGTACGTGGACGCCA
Organism: Candidatus Aenigmatarchaeota archaeon; assembly: GCA_016198635.1. Taxonomy (GTDB): domain Archaea; phylum Aenigmatarchaeota; class Aenigmatarchaeia; order PWEA01; family JACQIF01; genus JACQIF01. Next base: position 318 of record JACQIF010000062.1, on the reverse strand, counting down.
AGGAGATGACGACCAGTATTATCAGGACAGATGCTATTATCGGGGAGATACCTTTACGGGAGCGCATACGGAATCTACGCGTTTTGGATATAAAACCGCTTCTTAGCCCTTTAGAAGGCTGTCGAAATAATCTTCCATCTCTTCAGCCAGTTCCCGCGAGCGCACGAGCACGTTGGCTTCGTGGTTCTTCTCAAAAGACGTGAAAGACCAGTTCGTCGAGCCTATCAGTACGTAGTCGTCTGCGACCAGAACTTTCGCATGCGTCGTTACGTCAGCCCCGTCGAGACGCGCGTCTATGCCACGCGCCCGCAGCATGTT
>JACQIF010000061.1 GCA_016198635.1 Candidatus Aenigmatarchaeota archaeon | reverse complement strand
TTCTGTGCGTGGGCGTCGCAGAACAGCCCGCGGGATACGTTGTATGCGTTCACGTACGTGCAGAAGTTGTAATTTGACAACGGTGTGGTGTTCACGAAGTTAGTAAAGTTGAGCTTGTAGGCAAAGCCTGTATGCGATGTGCTGGCGTTCGCGTACGTCGGTATACGGGTGTTCGCGGCCCAGGCGCCGTTAGACACAGTGAAATCCACGGACGTGTTCTGGACTGTCGTAACGTTAACGAGCGTGTAGTTGAAACGGTCGCCGACGCTCGTGTTCCACGGGGCGCCGTTCACGTCTTGTATCGTTCCGCTCGTGATGGGCGTCTCGCCGCGGTTGTACGTTGAGAAGTCTGTGCTCAACGCGCTGCACGTTAACTGGCGCGTGAGGTTGAAGGCGGTGCTGTTCGCCGACCCGGTGGTGAACCTGAAGTGCAGTGCCCCCCCTCCGCTGCTGTTGCCTCCCCATGCGGTGAAGTTGAGGCGCTTGTCGTTTGCCTCTGTAGCAGTCGGTGTGAAATTTGCCATCCGCAGCGTTACGTCCGACATACTGGTCGAGACGTTGCCCAAACGGTTGCCATTGAAATCGTTCACGTAAACGTTGTTTTCAGTCATGTTCCACGTTATGTTGCGGAAGCGCAGCACGCTGTCGGCTCCAGTCTGGCCCAGCGTCAGCGCCACGCGTTGGGTCTTGAAAAAATTTATCTTCGAACTGTCCGGCGAGGCGGTCCTGACGTAAGGGGCCACGCCCAGCGTTGCTGTGCTGGCTGCTGTCGATATCCTGTTGCCCACCTCGACGTGGACGCGCGCGCTGACGTTTGCCTTGAAGACCCCGGCAAACGAAAAGTTGCCTATGTTCACAGTGACGTTCTCGTTGACGTCCTCGCCCTGCCCTCCGTTATGGGATGCGCTGAAAAAGACCATGCTTCCTCCCACGTTAGTCGAATTGAAAAGTTGGTACGTGCATGTGTCTCCATCGTCGTTGGCGAGAGTGGGAAAAGATGATGTTAGTGAGAGCATTATAGGCGAGCGTGTGGTAGCAGACGACTCTGGATGGTCGAACGAACCTATCTGGTTGGTAGACGCGTTATTGAAGAAACGGATTGTACAGGTCGTCGTCTCCCCGAAGTTGGTTGTTGTTTCGCTCCACCCCTTGTCAAATCCGTCGTCCGTGCCGTCGACGTTGTCTGCGAGGACTGTTTTGGACGATACTGTCATGCAGGCGAACACCACAAGAAAAAATACAGCCGAATGGAGGAGATTCTTGCGGAACATGTTATTCAATGCCCCGAACCCGAATAAAAACTCATTTTACACTAGAAGCACTATCGCCATGAAGCCCACCGCAAACAATACGACTATGTGCTTCACGCCAGCTATCATCGAGCCTTCGGACATCTTGCCGATTGCAAGACCGGAGAAGAAGCCCTGGATTATGACAAGGCTCTGGAAGAGGAACTGGTAGCGGTCCACGAGGCCTGCCGTGTTTGCGATGCCTATGTCCACGCCTGAAGTCCCTGTAAAGAGCAGCGTGGGTATGAGGAACTTCTGCAGTCCTACAATTACGCCGAGGAATATGAAGTATATCGTGTAGCCTGTGACCATCTGCGAGTATACGTGGGCCTTGCGCTCCTGGCGTATGCGGTCTATCTCTGCTATCGACTCGCTCACGGCTTTTAGCACGTCCGAAATATTGCCTCCTGACCTGTGTGTCTCTATTATCGTAGATACTGTGCGGCGCAACAGCTTGCTGTGGAGCGTCTCTGCAAGATTCTTCAGTATCCTGTCGAACGGTATGCCCCAGTCTATCTGCGCCGCGATCTTCTTTACGTGCGGGGACAACGGGCCGTACTCGTTGCGCGATGCGGACTTTATTGCCTGGGGCAGCGTCTGTCCGGCGTTCGTCGCGTCTACGATGTCGTTGAGGAACTGCGGGAACGTGGCCTCGATGCGCTTGAGCGTCTGGTATTCTCGATAACGCACGATCATCGACGGGCCCAGTGCAATCGCAGCGCCCATGATGTTCAGTAACGTGAACACCTGGCGCGCGTCACGGAAGTACAGGAATGCGGCTATTACCATCGCCGCTCCCAGGCCCATTGAGCCGAAGACGATCGCTTGGCGCCGCATGCTTGCGCCGGCCCACCTCTCGAAGCGTTTCAGGCCGCCTTTCTTTCCGCGTATCGCCAGTTCCATCGTTGGTCACCTAAGCCTGCTCCGGTTGCGTTACGTGTATGAACGACAGGAAGATGATGTTCACGGCAGGTATGCCTATGAATATTCCGAGCGTAAGGACGTTGTCGATGGTAAGTCCCCCTATCTTGCCTCCTATGATGTTTATGACGGCTAGTATCGATATCAGGAACAGCGGCGCCGCGATCAGCACAGCCGTGTAGAAGTCGGCGTACGTTGAGAGCGCCTCAAGGTATTCTTGGCGCTGTATCCTGTAATAGAACAGCGCTTCCTTCGCCTGGTTTTGCAGGTACGTCTTCAGGTTCCCACCCGTTTTTATAACAGAGAGCATGCCATAGAGGATTTCACGGAACTCTGTGGACGGGACCTCGGCCGCTGCCTGTGAGATTGCTGTCGTGACGTCTTGGCCGAACGACTCGATCCCACGAACTATCTTTGCGCATTCCTTGCTTATCTCTTCGTACTCCCCGAACTGCGCGATGAGCTTGAATACGACGTTCGGCGGGACGCCGGACGAAGCTATCGCTGCCATGTGGTTTATCGCGAACGGGAGGTTTGCGTTGATGTTCCTCTTGCGATCGGACGCACGAGAAGACGGATAGAAGTAGAGGATGATGAAGACCGCGGCCGCTGCCCCCAGCGCCATCACTACAGTTGCGGCGCCAGCCAAGAGGCCGTCCAGATGCAGCGCGGTCCTTGACGCTACGAACGTCAGCGGTAGCGCGGCCACGAACGCAAAGAACGAAAAGAACATTATCATTGAGACATACGTGCGAAAGAGTATCCTCAGCCCGCTCTCCAGCAGAGGGCCCTTTATCCCCAGAAACTTCGTTGCGTAGCGGTCGGCCCACGAACCGAAGAGGCGTATGGCCAGTACCTTGGATGGACTGAGGAAGTCTGGCTTCACGCTAACCCCTCTCCAGTTTTAGCGCAGTCTCCTCGTGCGGGTATACTGTGACACCTTTCTCTGTTATGCGGAACGGGTGTATCTTCTTCGAGTGCTCGGAGCCGCGCATCTTCCAGACTGTTATGGCGCGCCTGAACTCTGTGCCAACCGGTATGTAGTACAGTACGATAAGGTCGTCTGCGACGTACTCCTCCACGCCGTAGCGGCTTAGCATCATGTGGTTATCCGAGGGAGTTTCGGACGTGAATATGGCCGTACATCCCAGTTTCTTCAGTATGCGGCCAAGGTTGAATATCGCTGCGCGAAGATCAGACGGGTCGCGGATGTTCAGGCCAAGGCCTGTTATCGAATCCAGCACGACGCGCTTCGCCCCGACGTTGCGTATCTGGTTCTCGATGAGTCCGTAGATGTCCTCCATATGGAAGGGGTCATATTTGACAAAGATGAGCTTTCCCGCGCGCTCGTACTGTTCAAAGTCCCAGCCGAAGTTGAGCATGTTCCTCTTGATGTCCTCGGCGCGCTCCTCGAACGAAACGTAGACGCAGTTCTCCTTGTAGCGCGCAAGCCCGTTGTAGATGTACTGCGATGCCAATATGGTTTTGCCTGTGCCTGTGGTGCCTGTTAAAAGCACGAGCGAACCCTTGACGAAGCCGCCGCCTAGGACGTCGTCCAGCCCCGGAATGCCTGTCCTGACCCTATCCAAGCGTAAACACCGTTACGACAATATGAGCGACGCGGTTTATAAAGCAGGGCAGTTTATTTCTTTTTTATTTTCTTTGGCACAGCCTTCTTCTCGGCGGCCCTCTTTTTTGGTTTGGTTGCCTTCATTGGCTTCCGCTTGGCGGGCTCCACCTTCTTTTCTCCAAACGTGGGTCTTATGACAGCCGGTATTTCGAAGGTGCGTTCAGGAGTTTCGGGAGCCGGTTCCTCAAGGGCGCGGGGCTCTTCCGGAAGCACGTCCTCGTTCTCTGTCATAGGCCCTGTCGGGGCTTCTTGAGGCTCGACGTACTCTTTGTGCTCTTCTGAAGGCGCCTTCCTCACCATCACTGACCTTAGCCCCTTTGCCGCTAGGCCCAGCTCCTTGAGTGTTCCGTTCGGGTTCTGGTGGTAGCGCCCGATCAGCGCCGCGACCTCTTTCCAGTGCGTTATCCGGTTATCCAGCATCCACCGGAGCACGCCCGTACGCGCGGCCAGTTCCTTTTTCATGTCAGAGAGCTGGTAGCCTTTCGTTGTCGCGAGCTTGCTTAGTACGTAAGACCCTTCCCCTTCTTCGAATGTGTCTGTGCTTGGTACCCACCTGTATACCGTTCCTGTACGTGCCGATCCTGTGGGTTCCACGGACTGTATCTCGCTGACGGTCTTGATGCGTCTCGAGGACTTGCCTTTCTCCTGTGCGAAGACCATCGTTATCACGAGGTCGAGGATCTCCACGAGGCTTGGAGACAGTTCGATTGGCGGGGACATGAGACGCTTTATCACGGTCTCGACGCCGGCTGCGTGCATCGTGCCGATCGACGGGTGGCCTGACGCCATGCCCTGGAACATTACGTACGCTTCCTTGCCCCTTATCTCGCCCACTATCACATAGTCCGGGTTCTGCCTGAATGACTCCTTCAGCAGGTCGAACATGTCTACCTCGCCATAACGTTCGCCTCCTGCCTCCGGTGCCCCGAAGCCTGTGCGTGCCACAGCAGGTATCCAGTTCTTGTGCGGGAGTTGCAGTTCGCGCGTGTCCTCTATCGACACGACCTTCTCTTCAGGCGGGATGAACATGCTGATGGCGTTCAGCAATGTCGTTTTCCCTGTGGCTGTGCCGCCGCATATCAGCAGCGAGACGCCCTGTTCCATCGCCAGCCAGAGGTAGGCCATCACGTCTGCTGACGCGGTCTTCAGGTCGAGCAGCTCCACCGGGGATATGGGTTCCTCTGTGAACTTGCGTATCGAGAACGTAGGCCCTTTCGTCGTAACATCTTCAGCCAGCGACGCCTGCACGCGCGAGCCGTCTGGCAGCGACCCGTCTAGAAGCGGCTCGGCATACGAGACGTAACGGCCGCAGCGCTCTGCCAGTTTGATGACGAACTCCTTGAGCTCGTCCTCGTTCTCATATATTATGTTCGTTGGGATAGACCCCCAACGCTTGTGGACTACGTAAATAGGCGTGTAATAACCAACGCAACCGACGTCTTCTATGTAGGGGTCGTGCATAAGCGGTTCGAGTTTGTTCAGCCCCACGAAGTTGCGGTACACATAGTACATGATCTTGTTGTACGATGCCTTGTCAAGCGCGATTTCCAACTCTATGATTATTTGCCAGACGCGCTGTTCTATGTATTCCATCGCCGCGCGTGCGTTCTTTATCGTCGAAAGCTGCACGTCAACGAGTTCAACGAGCGCCGCCACTATCAGTTCGTAAGCGCGCTTCTCGTTCTCGTCGAGCGTCGGTTCGCTGACGCGGTATATGAGCGAATGATCGGTTTCACTCCAGCGTATCTGCGCGCGGGCGTAGGGCGGTACGAGTTCGTATGTTACGCTTACCTTCCGTAGGTCCTTTTCGTCCGGAAGTACAATCAGTCCTTTTGCGTCGCTCAGAACGAACTGGTACTTTGCTACTGTCTTCTTCTCCTGCTGGCGCGCCACGCCCCTCAGGCCGCGAAGGCGGTCGACTATCTTTGAGGCCAGCGTCTTAGAATGTTCCTGCGGCTGCATATACAGAATAAGCTTTTGTGGAATAAAAAGGGGTTAACCTTTGGCGACGTTCTCTAGCGCTGCGATATGTGGCTGTAGTCCCTCTTTTTGACGATGCCGCGGCCGCGCGCGCACGAAGGGCAGGCGTACGTTTTCCGCGGGAACATGTGGATGAAGCGGCGGTCTTCGACGGCCTGCATTATCGCCGGGTCGTTCAAACGGAAGCCTTTCGTTTGCGCGATGGTCTTGTAGCGCGGCACAACGCGCCCGCAGAAGCTGCATATTACGTTGGACTCGGAGCCGCGGCTCTTCGTGTGGTGGTATCCTCGCGTATACGGGGCTCCGCTTACTGGCATAAAACAAATTGAAAACAGGACTTTAAATAGGCATTTCATTCGCGCCTTAACAACAGCGTGTCGTTCCTGATGTTCTTCACGACTGCGAAGCCCGTTTTCTCGTAGTCCTCGTGGCGTAGCGTCGACAGGTGCGGCAGCCACGCATCGGCGTTGTAGACTAGGAGGAGCCCTCCTGTTTTCATTAAACCCTTTATCTGGCCGAGAACGGCGAGCTCCGTCTTCCTCAAATCCTTCCCGTTCTCAACGCACCACTTTGCCAGAGGGGAGCCGAAGAATGCCAGTGCGACAACGGTGTCGAACGATCCTGGCTGGAAGAACTTCAGCAGTTCGGTAGCAGAGCCCGTTTTGTGCGTGGGCGATACGTGTTTGCTTCCGGCATCTATGCAGTTGACGTCAGCGCCCATGTTCTGTAGAGTGTTTACACCGTCCCCGTTACCACACCCTATCTCCAGTACGCGCTTGCCTTTGCAATTTCCAAGAATGTCCTTGAATAGGACAGCGTAACCGGCCGCAGCGTTCATGGATGTGATGAGATACCAAGACGTATTTAAAACTCTCCTATAGAGTTTTAAAAGTTCCCTCGCAAGCTCGGTAACTATTTAAAGTCTTTACGCACACTCACAATCATGTCATTCGGCCATCACGATTTTAAGAAGCCAGAGTTTACGAAGGTGAGCGACTATATCTGGGAGGTTCCCAAAACGTTCAAGCAGGGCATGCGCGTCCCTGCGCGTGTTTACGCATCCAAAGGCATTCTCGATTCGATGGACTTGCAGGTCTATGATCAGGTAACGAACGTGGCAACGCTTCCAGGAATCGTTCGTGCGGCTATGTGTATGCCCGACGGCCACAGCGGGTATGGATTCCCGATAGGCGGCGTCGCTGCGTTCGACGTCGAAAACGGTGGTGTCATCTCCCCCGGCGGGATAGGTTTCGACATAAACTGTGGAATGAGGCTTCTGCGCACAGACCTCGCATGGAAGGATGTCAGGCCGAAGATAAAAGAGCTCGTCAACCTTCTATACCAGCGCGTGCCCGCAGGCGTGGGCTCAACTGGTTTCGTTAAGCTGCGTCCGCCGGAGTTTCGTGAGCTGGTTTCCAGCGGAGCTGAATGGGCGGTAAAGAAAGGCTACGGATGGAAGGAAGATCTGGGCGTGACGGAAGAGGACGGCAACATAAAGGGATCTGATGAAACAAAGGTTAGCGACAAGGCTGTCAAACGGGGACTCGAACAGGTCGGGACGCTGGGTTCCGGGAACCACTATCTTGAGATACAGGTCGTCAAGGAAGAGAACATATTCGACGCCGCCTTGGCCAAAAAATGGGGAATCTTCGCCGACCAGGTTGTCATAATGTTCCACTGCGGCTCGCGCGGCTTCGGCCATCAGGTTGCGACGGACTACCTGCAGTTGTTCCTGCAAGTAATGGAGAATAAGTACGGGATAAAGATTCTAGACCGCGAGCTGGCGTGTGCGCCTTTTGTATCTCCGGAAGGCCAGGACTACTTTGCCGCGATGAAGTGTGGCATAAACATGTCGTTTGCGAATCGCCAGGTCATCGCGCACAGGATACGCGAGGCGTTCTCGAAGGTCTTTGGGCAGGATGCGGAAGCGATGGGCATGCACCAGATATACGATGTTGCTCATAACACGGCGAAGCTTGAGACGTACGTCATTGAAGGAAAGAAGAAGGAATTGCTTGTGCATCGCAAGGGCGCAACGCGCGCGCTTGGACCCGGCAACCCGCTCGTCAACAAGCGCTATCGTGAAGACGGACAACCGGTGATAATAGGCGGTTCGATGGAAACAGGTTCGTACTTGCTCGCCGGCACCAAAGGCGCGGAGGAGCAAACGTTCGGCTCGACTGCGCATGGCGCCGGGCGCCTGATGTCCCGCACCGCAGCGAAGCGCCAGTTCCGTGGAGAGACGCTGCTCAAGAACATGGAGAAGAAAGGGATTTACGTGCGTTCCGTTTCTATGCCAGGCCTTGCCGAGGAGGCAGGCGGGAGCTACAAGGATGTGGACGCCGTCATCGATGCGGCGCACAACGCCGGCATCTCGCACAGGGTTGTGAAGCTCGTGCCTGTCGGCAATGTGAAAGGCTAGGGTACGTACGCATAACTCTTGACGTATTCCACAACAAGGTCCATTCTCTGCTCGAATGTGCACTTGGCGCACGAGAGGCTCGATGCGATGTAGAGCATGTATATGACTGCCACTACAACGAGCAGCAATATCACGATATAGGCGACGGCTTCGGTTTTGCTGAACTCCATATTCTCTTCCAGCTTGTCTATGTCCGCGAACTTTGACAGGAGCGTGCGGAAGAGTTCCATGAATATCCATTGTGGCGGACGGGCTTATTTATGGATATCGTTCTTCAATACGGGCGTATGCCTTACAAGTTTATGGAAGACGTCGCATGGGCCGACATAGCCTTCGAGGCCACAGGCCGTACGCTCGCCGAGCTTTTCGAGTCTGCAGCTCTTGCAGTCACAAACACAATGGTCCGTGACTTGAACGGCATACACACAAAAACAATGAAGCGCATAGAAATAGAAGGCCGCGATGTTGAAAACCTGCTCTTTAACTTTCTGCAAGAGCTGGTCTTCCTCAAGGACGCGGAGCTGTTGCTGTTCAGCAAGATAAAAATTGAAGACATGACGGAAACATCGTGCACGGCCGTTCTCCGGGGTGAGAAGATAAACCCGAAGAAGCACTCGCTCATAGTCGACGTGAAGGCGGTGACTATGCACATGTTTAAGGTAGAGCGCACGTCCAAAGGGTGGAGGGCGCAGGTCATACTGGACGTTTAGAGAAATGGCACCCTGATGAGGGGGCGGGTTCTACCCTACCATAGATTGGTTTGCCAGCCCCAGAAGCCGGTTGGCGCAAAGCCACCACGGGTTCAAATCCCGTTCCCACCACCATTCGATGTTATCAAACTTTATAGCTTGCCCCTGGACTCGGCTTCATTAAACACATCTTCCCATTTCCCCAAAATATCTCTTACTTCAGGATCCAGTGACCCATGATATAATAGTACAAGAATAGTTCCAATATCATCACCGCTGAGAGGCCTAGTTTTGAAAGATTCGACTGCACTGTAAAAGCCCTTCTTCTTGTCATACCGCATTACCTCGGCTGGAGAAACCATAGTTTTCACAGGCGATGGGTAAAGAGACAATGAAGGCAGGTTCATTCTTTTTTCAAGTATACCATAGAACTCCAAAGGCGCTTTCTTGTCGTCTTCAAGGGTATACCTCCTGAAACAGTCAACCATTGATCTTGCGTCTTTGGGTTCCAAGAACTTGGCAACCTCTTTGAGCTCAAGATTGAAGCTGCGTCCGGGCTCGTGTATGTCCATAGTATCATCAGACAATCGGGGTTTCAGTTACAAGTTCCAAATCCTTCGATATCTGGAGATACGCCCACGCCCATAACAGAGCCTCGAACGCGCGGACTGGGTCTTTACGTTCGAGGAAGTGCAGGGAGTCGCTCTGGTAAGCCTTAATGTTAGTGAGGTACTCGACGCCTTTCTGGCCCTTTGCATGCGTGCGAGCAAGCGCGTCGTCAAGACGCTGGGCCCATTTTTTAATCTCTGCGTTCAAAATCTCTTCGGTAAGAGCCATATTTGGCTCACGCCGCAAAGGCATATAAAGCATTGGTCCGCACGTACGTGT
>JACQIF010000059.1 GCA_016198635.1 Candidatus Aenigmatarchaeota archaeon | reverse complement strand
CGTAGCAGAACTTAACGTCCTTGAAGACCATAGCAGGAAGGTGCCAGCGAGAGCTATGGATATGAGCACTATCAGTACCGTAGCCAATATAGGCGCAACACCCTTTTCCATAACTTTACGGACACCTCGACGAGTCCTGTGAACCCTGTTTGGTGACTACCTTTATGGTATCGCCAGACACCAGCGTGAAGCCTGACGGTGTGCCAGTCGTTACGCCGTTGGCCGCAACTGCGCCTGCAGGCGTCCATGTAGCGGTCTTCAGCACATCGTTCTGGTAAACTGTAAGATCTCCAGTGTTCCAAGAGGAGCTGCCGGCGTTCTTGACGTTTATCTGCGGCGTTGCCCCGCAAGCAAGGCTGATGATGCCTATGGACTCCTGCGTGGCGCTCGCGATTCTCTGCGATTCTTGAGTGCCACGTTCCGTAGCAGAACTTAACGTCCTTGAAGACCATAGCAGGAAGGTGCCAGCGAGAGCTATGGCTATCAGAACGATGAGCACTGTAGCCAATATAGGCGCAACACCCTTTGTTTGCATGAGACTTACCTCTTCCCGCGGTTTGCCATTAGCTCTTCCAAGCGGACGTATATGGTCACCAGAACGATAACGGCCAGGACGTTCAGTATAAGCGTCGTCCCGCTCACCAAAGGCAGCGTTTCGCCTATTGTAAGGCCGGCTATAACCAACGCGAACGCAGCCAGCACAGTCACCGAGACGCTGTTTATGGTCTTGATGTCCTCGATCTTCATAATCTGGAGTTAACGGGAGCACCATATATAAAGATTAGGAGCTTCTGCCCAACGCCTCGTCTTTTTCGCGGATAAATTTCTTCACAGCCGGCACTATGCCGTCCAGGTTGGTGCCCAGCGTTGCGGTGAGCTTTCTGACCGCGTTTACTTCAGCCTTTTCTTCAGCCATTCCATAGCCTCCATTACGCGCATGCGCGGCATCACGCCTTGCGCCAGAACTGGCGTTCCGCCCCCCTTGCCTCCCATTACGCCGAACATCTCTTTGATCAGCTTGCCAACATGGTAATCTCTTGCAGCATTCGCCCCGGCAGCGGCGAAGACCGGGACGTCCGTTGTGTCCTCTCCAAACAGGAATATCAGCGTATCGTCGCTCGTTAGACGCTCGCTTATCTTCTGCATCTGTTTCGTGTCGCCTGCGACATGCGCCACCAAAAGGCGCACGCCGCCGGCATTCTCGAATTGCATGTTCCGCGTGGCTTGCTGCGCCCTCTCCTCTATGCTCTTCTCAAGCGACTTCTGCGCCGCTTTCCACTCCACGATGAGCTTCTCTACCTCTTCGGGCACGCGCTCTTTTTGAACCTTTAACAGTTCGGCCAGTTCATCTACGACAGCTGTACAGCGATCCTCGTATTTATCGGCTGCGTCCCCTGCGACGAAGTTTATGCGCACTATGCCGTCCTGGACGCGCTCGGTACCTGTAACGATTATCTTACCCACGCTCGCGGTCGTATCGGCGTGCGTGCCGCCGCATGCCTCGATGTCGTGTCCATCGATGTCCACGATCCGCAGATCGCCCCACGGGACCCCGCCTTGGTAGATTGTAAAGCTGTAGTTCTTCTCCGCCTCTGCTGTTGGATGGACGGACTTCCTTATGCGCTTCTTCGAGGAGACCACGTCGTTGGCACAACGCTCTATCTCATGCAGTTCGGCGTCGGTAAGAGGCTTGTAGTGCGTGATGTCGATGCGTGCGTGCGTGACGTCCTTCAACGCGCCGTGCTGCCACGCATGCGTTCCGAGAACGCGTCGTGCGCAGCCGTTGATTATGTGGGTTGCGTCGTGGTGCTGCGTTAATTGCGTACGGCGTGCGTGATCGACACGGCACTTGACGCGGTCGCCTGTCGCGAACGTTTCGGGTTTTTCAACTTTGTGGAAGACAATACCGTTCTCTTTTTGTACATCCGTTACGCGCACGCCGCCTATTGTTCCTGTGTCGTACATCTGCCCGCCCCCTTCAGGATAGAAAGCGCTCTGGTCCAAGACGACCCATTCGCCGCTGACGCCCTGTACGGTAGCATCGTGTTCCATAACGTCCGTATAGCACAGTTGTTTTGTCTGAGCTAACGCCGACGTGTCGAAGCGCGCCGCTTTCTTTTCAGGAGCAGTCTCCATGTGTTTTTCCGTGACGCGCGCGTAGAAGTCTGCCGGTACGTTAACGTCGAGACCGTTCTTCTTCGCTTCGTCCTCTATTACCTCGGGCGTGATGCCTTCGGAGTCATAGAGCGTCACGAGCATTTCATCTGTTATCTTTTGCTTTGAATCGATTAACGAGTCGACGCGTTTGCGCACCTTTGTTCGTGTGTCCGTTGATTTCCTTATTTCTGTTTCGACGATGTCGCGTATGCGTTCGTCAACGCGCAGCTCCGGGTGCATGCGCGTGAGCGAACGCGCGTGCCACTCCATGACGTCCGTGAGCGTGAACGGCAATGCGTGCTCCTCGATGAGCGCCTGCGCACGGCGCAGGACGACGCGCAGGTTGTATCCGCCGCCGACTGTGGAAGGCAGCCCGCCGTCGTTCAGCGCGAAGAGCAGAGCTTTTGCATGGTCAGCGATCGTGTAAACAGCTTGTAACCCGCCAATCTTCTTGGTGAGTTCGTCAGCCGTTAGTCCAAGAGATGCCGCTACGTCTGCCTTCGCCTTTCTCGCGTCCAGCAAGTCCTCAAAATTAAGCGAGCCTGAAATGCGCGAGTATCGTGCGAACGTCTCCCCGTCATAGTCGATATGCTTCTTCATCTTTTCAAGGACAGGCCCGAAGGCCGAATCGTACGACGTCAGCGTGCCGTTCAGATACCAGACCCATCTGTCGAAGCCAGCGCCCATGTCGACGACAGGCGTCTGCATCTTCTCTAGGCCGCCGCCTGCCTCGCGGAACTCTGTGAACACTGCGTTGCCTAGCTCGAGCCCCGCAACGTGATACTCCAACGAGTATCCGGCCGCGCCGCCGCCTGCCCATGCGTCTTCCTTGAAAACAATTTGATCAGGCCTGATGCCCATAACATTCGTTAGAACTTCCCAATCAAGTCGCACAGTTTCGTCTTTCCAGTAGCCCTTTCCGCCTTGAGGAATAGCGTGTTGTCCCAGCATTATGAAACAGGAGTGGTGGCGTCCTGTGACGCCGATATTCGGGAGGTCGTTGAAGCGCAGGCAGACCTGCGGGACAATAAGCGGATTTTGCGGAAGGAAGAACTCAACACCCTTTGGAGTCTTTCTTTGGAAATCGATTATCGATGCAACTGTAAAGAACAGATCCGGTCTCCATCTGCAGATTACTGGATAGCGCGGAACGCTCGTGTGGCCGTTCTTGACGAAGAAACGCTCAACGTTCTTCCAAGTCTCGTAGTAGTCCCAGTCTTTGCGGCGTATGCCGATGAAAGAGTAAGGAGTGCAAGGCGCTTCTGTGCATACGGTGCGTTCTGCATCGACTGTCCAGAAGTACGCGCGGCACGAGGTGCACTGCTTGCGCACGAAACCCTGCTCGTCAAACAGACGTACGCCCCAATACTTCTTGTAGTCTTTCTGCAGCTCGGTGATTAAGGCTTTCTTGTCCATTTACCGAGACACCCCGTTCGTCGATGTACTGGAAGCTCGGCTTCCAGACATGCCGGAACCTCGTTCCGTGCAGGTAAATATCAAAACCGCGGTTTTGTCCATACGCGTTAATAGAAGGAGCAACGAATAAAAGGATATTATGGCAGACGCATGGCGAACTCTTCGAGGACTTTCGCCTGTTTTGGCGATATGTTAGGTCTTATATTTCTATCAAAATATTCTTTCGGATCCCATCTGAACTCCAAATCTCCGCCAGGCATCCACTCATCGAGAGCGCGATATATTACCTTCAGTTCGCTGATACCGTCCTGTAAATTTGCGGAATCGCCATGGAAAAAGTGGGGCCTTATCGGTATCTCGTCCAGAAGTTTTTTGCCTTGTCCTTTATACTGTTCGACTATCCTGTCGTGCAGGTACTGCCTGTTTACAGACTTACCATAGCGGAAAGCGAATGCCGCCACTACAACATCAGAAGCCTTCAAGCGACGCATAATATTAACTAGTGGAGAAAAGGATTTAAACAACTATACGTTCCTCTTACCAAGAAGAGAGACAAACCTTCATACTCTAACCAAAGAGTCCGGCCAGTCCTTCTGCTGCTTCCTCTTCCTTTTTCTCGTCTTTCTTCTCTTCCTTCTTTTCTGGCTGTGCTCCTGTTGGTGCGGCTGGCGTTGCGACCGTTATGGGCATCGCGGCCTTTTCGATGGCTGCCTTGATGTCCACGCCTTGCAGCGCGGCAACGAGCGCCTTTATGCGCGCCTCGTCTGCGTGCTCGCCTGTCGCTTCAACTATCTTCTTCAGGTGCGTCTCATCTACGGGCTTGCCGGCACTGTGGAGCAACAGCGCAGCGTGTATGTACTCCATGTTTTCACCTAATTCTTATTTTCCTCACTTTTGACTTGAGGAGTATCAGCTGTCTGTGACTTGAGAGCGGCGTACTCGAGCACATGCTTCGCAAGCAGCTCTTCTATGACGCCTTTCTCGTACGCACCGCTTGCGAACGCGACTTCGCGCGCCTCTCGGTACGCTTTCGCCACGGCGATGTCCGCGGTCTGCTTTGTGATGTAGCCCGAGTTCACGGAAAGGTTGATCGCGCCTGTTATTGCGTTGGTCAGGCGCTGAGCGAACTCCTTATCGTCTATGCGCAGAACGTCCTTTCCGTAGACGAGGCCATCTTCGTATACTCCTATGACGTCCAAGCCTATCTCCATCGGTTTGATGCTTAGCATATTGAGGACGTTAACGACTTCAGGACGCACCGCCTCGCCACTCTTCGTGACTATCTTGTCCTCCATTATGTGGATCTTGCCGCCTACGACCTTCGCCTTCAGGCCTGCCGTTGAGAACGTTCCGATAGCCGGGCCGGGAGGCATTCCGGTGTCGCCTGCTTTAACGAGTATGTCCTTCGGTGCAATATCACCGGCCTTTGCAGGCGCTTCGGACTTGTTCTGCTCTATGAACTTGAAGAGCACGAACGGGTTGAGCTCGCTGAAAACGAGCGCCGGTTGTACGTGCGGCTTCACTAGAGGTTCGTCGAGCGCTTTGATGGTGCCGCCAACGCCATCGATTGCGTGCTGGAAGACCGCTTTCTTGGCTGTCAGGATACGCGCCTTCCCTTCGAGCTTTAGGCGCATCTCCTGCAACTGGGCGGCAGGCATTTTGTGCATGTTGACCAGCCCAATGACAGGATATTTCTTAAGCTCCCCCTGTATCACAGCAACACTCTTCAATTTCTCCGGGTTCGGTTCTCCCCGTCCCTTGCGCTTGGCGATCGTGTTTGCACTCATTTAAACCACCCTCACGCTCGGTCCCATGGTCAGCTTTATGTAGACAGAGCCGATCTGCTGCTTGCCTTTCGGAAGGTTCTTTTCGAGCGTTTCGAGAATCGCGCGCACGTTCTCTTCGATGCGCATGTCCTCCATGTCTTCGCGCCCGACGACCGCGTGTATCAGCGGCGTTTTGGGAGACAGTACCAGCGTGCGCGTGGCTGACGCAACAAGCGTCTGCAGGTTGGCGCCCGACGGGAACGGCCGCGGCATCTTTCCGCGAGGCGCGAGCACAGGACCCAGGCGTTTTCCTATTTCAGCCATAAGCGGTGCTTCTGCCAGGAGAAGGTCATATGTAGCAAGCCCTTTTCCAGTGTCCTTGTCCAGTTTCAGGAGGTCTGCCTTCGTCAAGACCTCGACGCCTTGTAGCTTGCGAGCTTCCGTTACCATTGAGTCTGCGAGAACGAGCACTCGCCCGGCCTTGCCGCGGCCGTGGGGAAGAACGACATTTGCTGTGAAGCGGTTCTCCGGCTTGGACAAGTCGATTGATTTGAGATTTATGGACAGGTCTACTGTTTGAGTAAACTTTCGTTTCTGCCCTGCGCGGGCCTTCTGCAAAGCGCCGGCTATGTCTACTTTCTGTTGAGTGGATTTTGTCTTCGCCATCCGAACAACCTCCCATTCACAGAAACGCGAATGGTGAAACGGTTTTGCGTACACCGAGTGGTCAGAGAAGGTATTTAAGGCTTGATTTTGTGCGATTCGTCCGTACGTCAGATAAAACCGGCGGTGCGCAGATACAGGATGAAAAGTATTACCAGTATAATTGCCATTACAGTCTTCGGGTCTACTGCACCCTTTCTGTTCATCAGAATTTCTATAACAGACAACCTCTTATCCAATTCCGTATGAATTTTCATATCGTCCATCATCCCTTCGACTTTGTTAATACGTTCTGTCAAAATCTCTATTCTTCCAAACCTATCTTTTATCCAGTCGTATATAAAATAGATTGCCACCACGACTGTTGCTATGCCCAAGATGGCGAGGCTTGCCAAGTCCCCGCTCCTATAGAACTGAAGTATGGCAGTAAGCAGCCCTATTGATACTACGAGCAGATTCAGGAAAGTTTCTCTTCGTGTAACCATGCCGCTCTTTGTTTTTCACCACCACTGCGGTGGTAACATTGAGATGTATGGGGCTTTGTGTGGCGTAGTGAGCATCAAAAACAATTTATACGCATATGTGGCATATCCTTTACATGGCCCGTACGTTAGTTCTTGTGCTGACATTGGCGTTCACTACATCGCTAGTCCCTTCGCTCGCCCTCGCACAGGT